>DASQEG010000618.1:0-9800 GCA_035633775.1 Bryobacteraceae bacterium | reverse complement strand
CCTGCTCCTCGGCCGATTTACGCACTGCGATCTCTCTCGCAAGCTCCTAATTGATGGACCGAAGCTGCGCGGGACTTGGAAGCGCGATCACCGCCGGCGCAATTCGGATGAGTAAAATCGCAGTCGGCACGCTTGCAATGGCCGTGAGCATTTTGATGATCCCATCGAGGCGGTACCACGGCTGCCAGACCACGAGGACGTTCATCAGGTGCGTTGTCCCGCACGCGAGGATGAAAGTGCCAAACAGCCAGAACATCCATGGGTAAACGAGGTCGCCGCGGCGCCGAAGGATGTGGATCAGCGCAAACGGGATGAAGTAGTACGCGAGCGCGATCAGCAGGTCGGCCGTGACGTGAAGCCAGACAATCTCAGGAGCCCAGCGATAGCACCATCCGTGCGGCAAGAAATCTGCCCGAAACAGACCCTGCAAAAACTCGGACATTTATTACAGCTTAGCGTTCTTTTACGACTTCGCCTTTTCGGCGGAGCGTAGGAGCTTTTTTCTTGCCCTCGGCTTCTTTTTTCTCCTCGGCTCGCTTTGCCTGCACTTCTTCAGGTCGCATTGTGGCTTCGCGCTCCTCCAGGTCTTTCTTGGCCCTGACCTGGATGCCGTCGGTCCGCTTCTGCAGATCTTCCGCGGCCAGTTCGGCACTGTCGCGTGTGGCCTCGATCGCCTGATCGAGCGCGAACTGATAACGGGCAATGTCCTTTGGTTCGGAATCGCGAACCTTTTCGAGGCGCTCCAAAAGCTTCGGGTTCTGCTCGGCAACCGCTTTGATCCCCAGTGTCAGATCGGCCTTGCGCTTCAAGGCGTCGTCGGAGACTGTGTCTACCGCCTCGATGATCTTCGTGTAGTCTTCGAGCAGGTCGTGGATCAGCCGTGACCTGCCCGGCTTCGGCTCTCCGACTGCCTGTTCGATGAGCGAGAGTCGCTCGGTGGCGAACTTCAGATATAGAGCGAGCCGATCGTTTGGCTCCTGTGCCAGACGGACCTGATCCACTTCATCGGCGGTGAGGAAATCCCGTTGCGCCGGCGCGCAATTGACCAGCAAAGCGACGCCGACTGCACATCTGAACAGCGACTTCATGTTTGCTCCTACTTCTTCGTCATAATCGCATTCAGCACGGATTCGTGTGTTGCGATAACGCGCTTGCGCGCGGCCTCCACGGCGGCGCGGTCGTCGATGGAGACCGCCCTTTCGAGGCCGTCGAGTCGGCGCATCAGCACCAGCATTCTCTGTTCGGCACGCTTCCAGTATCTTGGGCTGCGCCGGGCCCGCTTACCTGTATCCTCCAGCGACTTAAGGCTGAGTTCGGCCAGCTCTCCGACCTCGTTGACGCTACGGCGGAATGCGTCAAATTCGCCGTCCTCATACGCCTTTTTAGCGACATTCAGTTCCTCGTCAGCATGAACCAGTGCCAACTCGGATCGCCGCTCAAGACGGAGTTCGGCCTGAACCTTGTCGAGGTCGCCCCAGGCAATGCAGGACATGGTAAGACAGGCGGCGAGGCATCGGACTGTGGAAACGTTCATCTCCTGCTCAGTTCCTTCCTGATGATCCGAACGCGCTGCCGTGCCTTAAACTCCTCGTCAGGACTCTTCCCCTGACTGCCCGCCAGAAACTTCTCGTAACTGTCCAGCGCCTGCTCATAAACTTTGTGCCTGTCCAGGATCAAAGCCCGAAGATAGAAGTGCGCGGGCGTCTCCGCCTGCAGGGCGCGCACCTTGTCCAGCGCTGCGAGTGCTCCCTGGTAGTTCTCAAGGAGCATCAGCATTCCCGCTACATCGCTCCAGGCCTCTGCGGAGTCGGGCCGGGCCTCAGTAACTTTGAGAAACTCTGCTGCCGCCTGAGGAATCTTCTTTTGTTGACGCAGGCTGCGCGCGTAATTTGCCCGCATTTGGACGTTGGCGGGCTCGTCAGCAACAAGCTGCTTGAAGAGATTCTCCGCGTCGCTGTACCGGGCAGCCGACATATAGGCCATCGCGAGCGCGTATCTGTTTGCGGTCGTTGGAGCGTCCTTTACCGCTGACTCCAGATGCTCGACAGCATCGGAAGCCTTGCCGCCCTCCAGCAACAACTGACCGAGCCGCTCCCGCGCCGCCGCGTTGTCCGGGAACTTGCGGTAGATCTCGATTGCTTCATCGCGTTTGCCCGAGTGCTCGAACAGGAGTGCCAACTCCAGCAGCGCTTCAGGATTCGACTCGCCTGCCTCGCGGAAACGGGCGCTCGCCTCATCGACGCGCTTCTCGCGGGCCAGAGCTCTCGCCAGCCCGAGGATTGCCCCCGCAGCTTTGGGATCGATCGCCAGGGCCGACTCGAACAGGGGAATCGCCTGGGATGCCCGACCGCTCGCCAGCAGCGCTTCGCCCGCGTGATACACAGGCCGAAACTCCTTTGGCCGGCTGTTTGCCGCAGCAACCAGAAGGTCGGCTGCCTCAGCGGGCTTACCGGATGTGAGCAGGACGATGCCGAGGTTCACCTGTGCTTCATAGAGTCCGGGCTTCAACTCCAGAACCTTGCGGTAAGCGGCGATTGCCTCCGCATCGCGATTCAGCATGCTTTGGGCGAAGGCGAGATGGAAGTGGTGGCCGTAATCCTTCGGCTCGGCAGCTGCGGCCCGGGAGAAAAGGTCCACGGCTTCCGCCCATCGCTGGCCCTGGAGCGCTCTCATTCCCGCAGCCGCGGGCGGCTCGGCTCCCGCAGCCTGCAACAGCAGGAAGCCGGCCAGAGTAAACGACAACATCACACTCTCAGTCTAAGGGGGATTGGTGCGCAGCCAACTTGATGAAGCCGATTCTAGCCTGCCGAATCTCACACTCTGGAACCCGCATGAACACGAACAGCCTCGCAAACGAAAAGAGCCCGTACCTTCTGCAGCACGCGCATAATCCGGTGGACTGGCTGCCCTGGGGCGAAGAGGCATTTACACGGGCACTTACGGAGGACAAACCCATCTTCCTCTCGATCGGGTACTCAACCTGTCACTGGTGCCATGTGATGGAACGTGAGTCGTTTGAGAACGACGATGTTGCGGCGGTTCTGAACCGTTATTTCGTGCCTATCAAGGTGGACCGCGAAGAGCGGCCGGATGTGGATCGTATCTACATGACCTTCGTGCAGGCGACCACAGGTGGCGGCGGGTGGCCGATGTCGGTGTGGCTCACGCCTGAGCTGAAGCCGTTTTTCGCGGGAACTTACTTTCCCCCGGACAGCCGGTGGGGAAGGCCGGGCTTCCGCAGTCTGCTCGAGCAGCTTGCCGCGGCGTGGCGTACAGACCGGGCCTCGATTGTAAAGTCCGGGGATGAGATGCTCGGTCAAATCCGCGATGCTGTTGCGGGAACAATGCCCGGCCGTGCCGACTCGGCTATCGCCGAGTCGTGCTTCTACGGATTCCGGCGGAGCTACGACAAGCGGCTGGGTGGGTTTGGCGGCGCACCGAAGTTCCCGCGCCCATCCGTGTTGAACTTTCTGCTGCGCTATGCCGTGTTCAGCGACAACGACGAAGCTCGTGACATGGCGTTGCACACGCTTCGCGAGATGGCGAGGGGCGGCATGTACGATCAGCTCGGCGGGGGATTCCACCGATACTCGGTGGATGCGCGCTGGTTCGTGCCGCATTTCGAGAAGATGCTGTATGACCAGGCGCAACTGGCAGTCTCGTACATCGAAGCCTGGCAGATGACCGGTGATGATAGCTTTGCGGATGTCGCTCGAGGAACGCTGGAGTACGTGCTTCGCGACATGACGCACCCGGAAGGTGGATTCTTTTCGGCCGAAGACGCGGACAGTGTGATCGATCCCGCTCATCCACACGAGAAGGGCGAAGGCGCCTTCTACATCTGGTCACGCGAGGAGCTCGACCAGCGGCTGGAATCGCCGGCAGCCGACTGGTTCAGCTACCGCTATGGTGTCGAGCCCTATGGCAACGTCGCCGAAGACCCACACAGTGAGTTCACCGGCCGTAACATTCTGTATCAGCGGTTCGATTCCGAAGAGGTCGCGCGGCATTTCGGTGTGACCGTCAATGACGTTCGCAGTGCAATAACTGAGGCTGGCAAGCTCCTGTTTGCCGAGCGCGACAAACGCGTGCGGCCACACCTCGACGACAAGATCCTGACCGCCTGGAACGGGCTGATGATCTCTGCTTTTGCGAAAGCCGGAGCTGCGCTGCAGGAACCGCGCTACCTCGACGCAGCTCGCCGGGCGGCCGACTTTGTGCTCAACAGCCTATACAGGAATGGACTGCTGCTACGGCGATGGCGTGAAGGCGACGCCGCCATCGAAGGCTTTCTTGACGACTATGCCTTCTTCGCGCAGGGACTGCTGGATCTCTACCAGGCGACGTTGGAGATCAGGTACGCCGATGTCGCGCGGGAACTCACGTTGCGCATGAGGGAGCTGTTTGAAGACAGCACGGAGGGCGGGTTCTACAGCACCACGGAACGTGATCCATCGCTGGTGTTGCGAATGAAGGAAGACTACGACGGCGCGGAGCCCTCAGGTAACTCGATCGCAGCGCTGAACCTTCTGCGGCTTGCTCGGATGACGGGGGAGGAGTCCTTGGAACGATCGGGCTCGCGGGCACTGGACGCCTTCAGCAGCCGAATGAGTGCAGGTGCTACGGGCTTCCCACAGCTGATTGTGGCGCTGCTGTATGCTGCGACGCCTCCACGCCAGATCGTGTACGCGGGATCCGGGACCGAGATCGCTCCGTTGCGGCGCGTCGCCGACCGCCGATTCCTTCCATTCCACGACGTGCTCGCGTCCCATCACGGTACTCTCAATCCTGAGCTGAACAACTTCAGTTCGGTTGACACGCCGGCAGTGTTCGTATGCGAGAACTTCACCTGTCAGCTGCCTGTACGCACAGCTGATGATTTAGAGCGGTTGCTACAATCTTGACCAATGCCTCAAGCAAACACAGAGCGGCCTGGAGCAACGACGTTCAAAGGCAACCCACTGACACTTGTGGGACCGGAATTGAAGCCGGGCGACAAGGCCCCGGATTTCGAGGCCGTCGATAAAACGATGCAGCCCGTGACGCTTGCTTCCACCTCCGGTCAGGTCCGCATCATCAGTGTAGTGCCCTCGCTCGACACGCCGGTTTGCGACATGCAAACCAAGCGCTTCAACGACGAGTCCGCGAAACTTGACGGGATTCGCATTTACACCGTCAGCATGGATCTTCCGTTCGCACAGGTCCGCTGGTGCGGAAGCTTCGGCGTGGATAACGTAACCATGCTTTCCGACCACCGCAGTGCCTCCTTCGGCGAAGCTTATGGAGTGCTTATCAGGGAATGGCGAATCCTGAGCCGGGCCATCTTCGTCCTCGATGAGAATGACGTCGTGCGCTATGCCGAGTACGTCAGGGAAGTAGCGGAGCATCCGGACTACGAGGCCGCGTTGCAGGTCGCCAAAGGATTGAAGAGCTAGCCACCTCCCTGAACGTACACCTCATCGACGGCACTTACGAACTGTTTCGGCACTACTACGCCCTCCCTCCGGCACGGGACCGGGAAGGTTGCGAGGTGGCCGCGACGCGCGGTGTGCTCGCATCGGTCCTGGGCATGCTCAAGGCTGGAGCGACGCACATCGCAGTCGCTACAGATCATGTCATCGAGTCCTTCCGCAATGACCTTTGGCCGGGTTATAAGACCGGTGAAGGAATCGAGCCCGAGCTTCGCTCCCAGTTTGAGCTGTTGGAAGATGTGCTGCGGGCTGCTGGGGTGGTCGTGTGGCCGATGGTCGAGTTCGAAGCCGACGACGCGCTCGCATCAGGGGCGTTGACGGCCGCTCTTGATGCTCGCGTGGAGAAGGTGTTTGTCTGTACACCCGACAAGGACCTTGCTCAATGTGTGCGCAGCACTCGTGTCGTGCAACTCGACCGCCGTAAGAATGCGGAGCGTGATGAGGCCGGCGTGATCGGTAAATTTGGTGTTGAACCCACCTCAATACCGGATTATTTGGCGCTGGTCGGCGACTCAGCGGACGGGTACCCCGGGTTACCCGGCTGGGGGCCAAAATCAGCCGCGGCCGTTCTCAGTAAGTACCGGCACATCGACGGCATTCCAGCCGACTGGCGAGAGTGGCGGGTCAACGCACCCGGTGCTGCCTCACTCTCACGGACGCTCGAGCAGCAGCGTCACTTCGCATTGCTATTCCGCACGCTGGCGACGCTCCGCACCGATCTTCCGCTCTTCAGCGATGTCGAGGAACTACGCTGGAACGGGCCCGGGCCTGCGTTTACCGACTGGGCGGCGCGTCTGGACGGCGCGGTGACGTCCGGCGCAAAACGCGGCCGGCCATCTGGCCCGTAGGCTTGCTGTCTTCCACCGCGATCGTGCCGCTCACAACAACAAAGTCGAACCCTTCGGAGTACTGGTGCGGCTGTGCGAAGGTTGCCTTGTCCTGCACGCGAGCCGGATCGAACACCACCAGATCTGCGGCCATTCCCGGCCGGACAAGTCCGCGGTCGTGCAGACCGAACGTGCGAGCGGGGAGGGAAGTCATTCGCCTGATTGCATCTTCGAGAGTCAGCACTTTGCGTCGCCTCACGTACTCAGCAAGCACACGTGCATTTGTGCCATAGGAACGGGGGTGAGGCATACCTTGTCCAAACTCGCGGACCCCGCCATCGCTGGCGATGCCGGTGTTTGGATAGCGCAGGATTCGTTCGACGTCCTCATCGCCCATGGAGTGGTACACCATCTGTGCTCCGCCAGCAGACATCAGGTCCAGAATCGTCTCGGCTTCGGCATCCAGAGTTCCAGGCCGCCCTCGAAGCTTGTTGATCTCGCTGATCGTCTTCCCTTCATAGGAGCGATCCGCGGTGTGTGCGGCGACGGTCGCATAGCTGTAATCATCATGGCCATGTGCCCTGGCAAGCTCCATCATCTCGGTGATGATGCGCTTCCGTGTGGCCGGCTCGGCTAAGCGCTCTCGAACTCTGGCATCACCATCGGCCAGCGCCCAACTCGGCAGCGTGATTCCCAGATTTGTGCTCGAGCGGTTGTAAGGGTACTGATCGACTACGACATCGACGCCTTCCCGGCGGAAGCGCTCGACGACTTCGAGCGACTTTTCGGAGTTGCCCCACAATCGCTTGTTGTCAATTTTAAAATGAGAAAGCTGTACAGGCATGCCCGCCTCCCGCCCGACACGGCTGGCTTCCTCGATGGCCTCAATCACCTTTTCCCCTTCGTCGCGCATGTGGCTGGCGTACACCGCACCGTACTTTGCCGCTGCCCTGGCGAGCGCGAGAACTTCTTCGGTGTTCGAGTAAGTTCCGGGAATGTAGATAAGTCCGGTCGAAAAGCCCACCGCGCCTTCCGACATAGCCTTTTCTACCAGCGCCTGCATCCGCGCGATTTCGTCAGGTGTCGCCAGGCGGTTCGCCGAGCCCATCACCTCGTGGCGAATGGTGTTGTGCCCAATCAGAGACGCCACGTTCAGGCCGAGCCTGTTCTTCTCCAGCTCGGCGAACCATTCGGCGAGGTTCAGCCGGGATCCGCCGCAGTTGCCAGTGACGACACTGGTCACGCCGTCAAGGATGTAGTTGTCGGCGCGCGGGACCTTCTCAATGCCGCCTTCAAGGTGCGTGTGCACATCGATAAAACCCGGAGCCACCACACGCCCGGCCGCATCAATCACCCGAGTGGCTTCCGCATCTGCAAGCTTTCCGACCGCTTCTATACGACCTTCGCTAATGCCGATGTCGGCCCGGAACCAGGGATTACCGGTACCATCCACGACGCGCGCATTCCGGATCAGCAGGTCGTAAGGCGCGCTGGACGCTGTCCAGAAGGTCAGCGCGAGCAAACTGCCGGCACGCAGGAGAAGCATTCTCCCGTTATACAAAGAAGTCGAGCGCGCGCGAGATCCAGCCCTTCATCTCGCCTCGCGAGACCACGGCGTCGAGAAACCCGTGCTGCAGAAGAAACTCACTTCTCTGGAAGCCGTGTGGCAATTTCTGACGACTTGTCTGTTCGATTACACGCGGGCCGGCGAAGCCGATGAGCGCGCCGGGCTCTGCGATGTTGAGGTCGCCCAGCATCGCGAAGCTGGCCGTGACTCCTCCAGTGGTTGGGTCGGTCAAAACGCTGATATAGGGTACACGTGCCTCGTCGAGGCGCATGAGAGCGGCCGAGATCTTCGCCATCTGCATGAGGCTGACCGCACCTTCCTGCATGCGGGCGCCGCCTGACGCGGAAACAACGACGAGTGGATTGCGCGTTTCGATTGACCGTTCGATGGCACGGGTGATCTTCTCCCCGACGACTGCGCCCATACTGCCACCGATGAAACTAAGTTCCAGCGCACAGATGTTGACGGCCCGGCCGTCCAGTGTTCCTCGTGCGGACATCACGGCGTCCGCCACGCCGGTGCTTGCCCGCATTGCCTGGAGACGTTCGCGATACGACTTCGAGTCGACAAACTCGAGAGGATCCGTCGACTGCAGCTTTTCGTCGATCACCTCGTAAGACGCATCGTCAAACAGCAGCTTCAGACGCGTATCTGCATCGATTCGGAAATGATGGTTACATTGCGGGCAGACACGAAAACCGTCCTCCAGCGTTTTGCGCCAGATCACCTGACCGCAACCATCACACTTCGTCCACAGTCCCTCGGTGCGGACGTGACGCTGTCCCTCTTCCGGAGTTAGGGAGGGCTTATCACGCTTCCACCAGCTCATTGTCGAAGTTCCACGGTAGCACGTGGTGCGCGTTTGTAAGGTGTCCAACCGGGATCAGTAAACCGGCTCTGCAGCGCCGCCTGCTCCTCATCCGACATCGGAACGAACCTGGACGCAAATGCAGCATTGCGCTCGACTTCTTCGGTTGTGCGGCAGCCGATGATGGCTGTGCTCACGCCCGGTTGCGACAACGCATAGCGCAGGACGGTCTCGGCGTGGTCCTCGGGCACAAGGCCGCCGGAGTAGACCTTCATTGCAACGCAAGCTGCGCCGGCCTTGCGCACCGCTGGAAGTACGCTGTCGAGAAAAGGCAGCTGCAGATAATCCGCCGGACTAACAGGCATCAGCACGGAATCGAAATGGAACCTCTCCACGGCAGTACGCAGCACCTCGGGATCATGGTGACCGGTAACTCCCAGGTGCTTCACCAGCCCGGATGTGCGCGCTTCGAGCAACGCCTCGATGGCGCCACCCGGTCCGAAGATGCGGTCCACCTCCGCCATGGTTCGGATGTCGTGCAGTTGCCACAGGTCAAACGAGTCTACCCGCAGCCGGTGCAGTGCATCCTCCAGCACGCGCAGTGAACCGTCGCGGCTACGTTCGGCTGTCTTGCACGCGAGGAAGATGCTGTTGCGGTGCGGTGGAATCACGGCCCCGAGGTAGTCCATGCTCGAGGCGTACGCGGGCGCAGTATCGAAGTACGTCACGCCCAGCTCCAGCGCCTTCTCGATGACAAGAGTCGCTTCCGCTTCCCGCCCGCGGGTTCGAAGGACGCCTTCACCTCCGAGGCCGAACGCCGTTACCTGCCGGCCAGTGGATCCGAAGTCGCGCAACGGTATAGGCACAATCTCTTGATTATGGCGGCTGCACGATGCCGGCCGCACTGCGCGAGGCCGACCCGAGACTTAAGCCTGCTATTCGCCGATGCGTGTGAGCGCTGCCTCGATCCGCTCGTCACCTGGGATCTTCAGGTCCTGTGCGCCTTCGACCTCACTCACCCCTTTTACGCGCATTCCCTGGGAGTACACCATGTGGCCGCCGAACCAGGCCGACAGAAGCAGGCCTGCCGTTCCGACTGCCGACAAGGCTACCGCCCCGCCACCGGG
>DASQEG010000617.1:0-5120 GCA_035633775.1 Bryobacteraceae bacterium | reverse complement strand
ATTTGCACTTCAACGACGGCACATTCTCTCTGACTGCCCCATTCCTAACTACGATCCTGATCAGCACGGTCCGGATGTACTGGTTCTGGGGTGCCGGTGCCGCCGCTGCATTGATCTGGTGGAGGCGCACGGAGGGCGCGGTCTATGTCGCATTTGCCTTGCTTGCGGGTGCAGCCGCACTCTTTCCGTACAGCTTCCTGATGTACATGAATCGCGTGCCGAGTCGCCATACCTACCTGGCAAGTGTGGCGCTGTCCATGGTGGTGGGCGCAGCCTGGGTGGCGATGCAGTCGCGACGGTTCCCGCCGCAGTTCACGGCGGCCATCACGCTCGCCGCGGTTTTGCACAACGTTGGCTACATCTGGACGCGCAAGCATCAGCAGTTTCTCGAACGTGCTGCTCCGACGGTGGAGCTTATCCGTCTGGCCCGTTCGACCACCGGCCCGATCGTGGTGGAATGCTTCCCTTACGCAGCCACCGTTGCCGAAAGCGCGCTGGTGCTGGAAGCTGGTGCCGATCCGAAACGATTGCTTTTCCGAAAGCCCTCCGAGGCTTGCCGGGGCGGGTATCGATACGCGACTGCCGATCAGACCACACGATCAGCGGCTAAGCCGCTGATCGACCTTCCATCACAATAGGCACATGCCCGTCCTGCGTGCAGCGGATGAAGGTGCCGTCACGGTTGATTGTGTTGCGCGAGGAGAGTCCCAGGCTTCTAAGGGTGAGAACCCCCGACTCTTCTACTCGGATGCTCATAAGTGGATGTCCCGATGCTCCCATGACGTTGTTCGCTTTGATCTCTCGAATATCCTTCTCCATGCCGATAAGCCGTTCAGGATGCGCCCGACTCGCTTACTGACGGTTTCTCTGGGCCTCACGCTTGCCCCGGGGCTCCCGGCGATTGCCGCGGATGCCGGTACTTGCGCGGGGACGAACCTGCAGCCCGTGGCGCAGGTCAGGAGACTTTCAGCGCTGCTGCCCCAGGGCAAAACGGCTCCGATTCATATCCGAGGCGTAGTTACCCTGCCGACCGGCACGATG
Source organism: Bryobacteraceae bacterium (assembly GCA_035633775.1). Taxonomy (GTDB): domain Bacteria; phylum Acidobacteriota; class Terriglobia; order Bryobacterales; family Bryobacteraceae; genus JAWXCM01. The sequence continues at coordinate 4,079 of DASQEG010000617.1, read as the reverse complement.
CCGGAATTCCCGGGCAACTTTTTCGTGCAGGACGGGACAGGCGGCATCGAGATCGAGACTCCCCTTGGCATCGGACTTGCCACAGGAGACGAGGTTTTCGTCTGTGGGACTGTAGCGCTCCGTGACAGGCTTTGGCCGGAGATCGTTGCGACGGCGGTGTCAACGACGGGCGTCAGGAAGCGAACCATTCCGCGCACCCTGACTATCGCCGAGGCGCATAGTGGAAGTGCGTGGGCAGGCGAACTGGTTCGGGTACAGGGTGAAGTGGACCGGACCAGCAGCGGAGAAACAGGCGAGGTCATCGTGCTCGGGACTCCTGAGCGGCAGTTGCGGGCTTATACCGCGCCAGGGCCGCACGTGCCCCCTGTCTTTCCAGCTACGGCGACTCCGGGCGCTGTCGTGGAGCTCACCGGAATCCTGATTCCGTTCGGGAACGGTGAACAGCAAATCCGGCTCCGGAGCATCAGCGATGTTGTTCTCGTGCGCCCTCCGCCCCAGGTTACGGCGGGACAGATCAGGATTGCGCTTGCGATTGCGTTCTTTATCGCTGCGGCCGTCGGTCTCTGGGTTTGGATGCTGCGACGCTCCATCGCCACCCAGACCCGTGAGATCAAGAAGCTGCTCTCAGAAGCGCAGGAAGCCTCCCGGCTCAAATCGCAGTTCCTCGCCAACATGAGCCACGAGATCCGAACACCGCTGAACGGAATCCTCGGAATGCAAACCATCCTGCTGGGCACACCCTTGAGCCAGGATCAACACCGCTGGCTGGCGGAGGCCCAAACATGCACGACCTCTCTGCTCAGCTTACTCAACGACATTCTCGACGTGTCAAAGGCTGAGGCGGCCCGTCTTCAGCTGGCCAGAGAACCTTTGTCGGTCCGGGAGATAGTCGATGAAGCCCTGAGTACAATTCGCCTGCAGTCGATGGAGAAGGGCCTGGCGGTACTTTGCAATGTTGACAACGAGGTTCCGGCGCAGGTGCTTGGGGATGGGCTCCGATTGCGGCAGGTGCTGATCAACCTGCTCAGCAACGCTTTGAAGTTCACCGCTTCAGGGTCAATTCGCGTGGATGTTTGCCTGCGCGATCTGACGGCAGACTCTGTCGTACTGCATTTCTCGGTTGAGGATACCGGAATCGGCATTGCACCGGCTAACCACAGACTTATATTCGAGAGCTTTCGCCAGGCCGACGGGTCGATTTCGCGCACCTACGGGGGGACAGGGCTTGGCCTCGCAATTTCACGGCAGATTGTGACGCTTATGGGCGGGGAACTTCGGGTGGAAAGCGATGTGGGTGAGGGTTCGCTGTTCATGTTCTCAGCCACGTTTGGCCGCGCGCAGCAGACCGTCGCCGGTGTTCCAGCAGGCAGTCAGGCCGTGTTTCGGGGCAGCGGTCTGAGGCTGCTGGTGGTCGAAGACAATCAGGTAAACCGAATCATCGCGCAGCAACTGCTCAGCCGTGCGGGTTACAAGATCGTGGTGGCTGAGGGCGGTGCCGAAGCACTACAGAAACTGGAGGCTGAAGGCTTCGACGTCGTCCTGATGGACGTCCAAATGCCCGGGATGAGCGGGCTCGAAGCGACGGCACAGCTTCGGGAGCTCGAACGTCAGAAAGGAGTCGCACGGACACGGGTAATCGCACTCACTGCCCTTGCCCTGCCCGAGGACGCCGAGGCATGCAGGGCAGCGGGAATGGACGACGTGGTCACGAAGCCCTGGAAACTCGACAGGCTCATTGCGGCCATTGAGGGTCATCCGAAGGCGGATCAGCAAAACTCTCGTCCGACTATAATAGGGAACTGAGGCGCAACCGCCGCACGCCGCAGCCGCGCGCCGTGCTGGATCCCCGGAGACATGGAAGATCTTAAGAGAAAGCTTCAGGACGAAATCACCGCGCTGGAATACGAGCTTCGCAACGAACTGCCGAAGGAAATCTTAAAAGCGCGCGCTCATGGTGATCTGCGCGAGAATGCGGAGTTTCACGCCGCCAAGGAGCGGCAGCGGCTCGTAGATGCGCGTCTGGCACAGCTTAAAAAGCGACTGGCCGAGTTTTCCATGGTGGATCTGTCCCGGATACCGAAGGACCGCGTTGGACTTGGATCGACAGTCATCGTTCTGGACGTTCACAAGGACGAGGAAATCACGTATAAACTGGTCACCAGCGAAGAATCGGACGTGAGCAAAGGCCTGATCTCAACGGCATCGCCCATCGGCCGGGGACTCCTTGGCAAGCAGGTGGGAGACGAGGTAAACATCCCTGTCCCCGGCGGCAATGCGAAACAATACGAGATTCTCCGGCTGACTACGATTCACGACGGCTGAGGAAGAGAGGGCAGCCATGACGTTCACGCGCGCCATCGGCCTTGCGTGCAATTCCATCATCAAGCTCATCGTCCGCGGACTCGCCCTTGCCCGCATTCACCCGAACGTGTTGACGTTCATGGGACTGTTGATCAACATCGGTGGCGCGGTGCTTCTGGCCAGGGGACGGTGGACAGCGGCGGGCCTGGTGATCATCGGAGCCGGGTTGTTTGACATGGTCGACGGACGCGTAGCTCGTGAGACGAACCAGGTCACCCGTTTCGGAGGGTTCTTCGATTCCGTCATCGACCGTTACTCGGATCTGGCACTGCTGATCGGGCTGCTTGTGTACTACGGAAGCGTCAACAGGCCGCTGTATGTGGTCCTGACAGCGATCGTAATGATGGCATCAGTGATGATCAGCTACACGCGTGCCCGTGCAGAGAACATCATTCCGACCTGCAAGGTTGGTTTCATGGAACGGCCGGAGCGGATTGTGTTGCTCATCATCGGCGCGCTCACCGGGCGCATGGCTCCGGTGTTGTGGGTCATCGCCGTCCTCGGCAACGTGACGGTGCTGGGCCGCATGATCTTTACCTGGGATGAAGCGCGGAGGCTTGAAGAAGCCCAGCTTCGTCCGACACCGCTCGGCAAACAGCACAGCTAGACGAAAGGGGTGGGACGGTCTAGGGAACCTTCATGCGGGGGTTGCAGATCGGCCAGGGAGCAAATCCGATGGTTCTGTCGCTGCGCTCAACCCAAAGCTGTACCTGATGCTTGTCGGGATACTCGACGAACTGTATAACTCCGGTATCGCACGACTTGGTGGTGACCACTCTGGCAGCTGCGGCCTGCGCTTGCGGGCTCCTTGGCCCCCAGTCCTCAAGGAACTTATCAAAAGGGTAAGAGGGGCAGGGGTTTGCGTCTGTACAGCCCCATAGGGCATACGCACCTTTGTAGTCACCGCCACGTAGCTGATCGAGGAAAGCTGCAACCTGCTGCTTCTCGGCCCGGTCCCTCAGGACGAACCACCAGAGGGCCGCGGAGGCGATCACTATCCCGAGCAGACCGAGGATGAGCCACTTGCGCAGCTTCTCCCGTCGAGCATCCCTGATTCCGTAATCGTCCAGGTAGCTCATGAGCGCTATACCTACTTCAGCGGATACGCCTTATCGTAAGCGGCCGTGGCCTCTTTAGTGATATCGAGCGCAGGTTTAAAGTAGACCGTGTTCGACACGTCTACCACGACATCGAGTGCCCGCTCTTCAGCAAGCTTACGGACGACGTCCTGCATCCGGCCACCAACTCTCTGCAGGATCTCAGTGCGTTCCCGCTCTACATCGCCCTGCAGATCTTCGGTCAGACGCTGCAGTTCGCGCTGGCGTCGCTGCCCCTGCGCCTGAATACCCTGCTCGGCTTGTGGGGTGAGCTTTCCCTGCCCTGACTGAAGCTGACCCTGAAGGGAGGCGATCTCCTTCTGGAGCTTCTCAACCTCCGCCTGGCGCGGTTTGAATTTGGCCTCCATCTCACCCTGCGCCTTTTTGATTTCGGCGGTCTCGGTGACGGCCAGCTGGCGGTTTATACTCGCCACCTTCACCTGGGCGAAGAGCGCACAGGCGGAGACAGCAAGCAGCAGAGCAACACGGATCATCTGTTCAACAAACTCCTGGGGGTTTCTCCTCTAAGAGTAACAGGAAACAGGACCGGAATCCGGCCAAAGTTTGCTCTTGCATGTACGGTTGGCGCCGATAAGGAGGTCAGGAAGAAGCATGGTCAGC
>DASQEG010000616.1:0-6991 GCA_035633775.1 Bryobacteraceae bacterium | reverse complement strand
ATGCTGGCTGAAGATGTGATCACTCCACGAAGTCACATGGTTCTGCTGGTGTCGCTTGACGAGCGCAAGTACACGGCCGACGTTGGGTTCGGCACCGTTACACCAACCGCACCCCTGCTTCTGGAGCCCGAAACGGAACAGGAGACGCCGCATGAGCTCTACCGGTACCGGGAAGCAGAAGGCGAGTGGACCCTTGAAGTCCTGATTAAAGACGAGTGGCGGCGCGTTTATCGGTTTAGTCTGGCTCCGCAACATCAGCCCGATTATGAAGTCGCGAACTGGTACACATCGACTTACCCGGGTTCTCACTTCCTGAAGACATTGATCGCGGCCAAAGCAGCGCCCGGCTGTCGCTACACGCTCATGAACAACACTTTCGCGATTCATCACCGCGACGGCCGAACGGAGCGTCAGCAGCTCGCCAATTCAGGCGAGATCAGAGAGGTTCTCCAGTCGAAGTTTGGGCTACAGTTGCCAAACTCCGCGGACGTCGACGGAGCCCTCGAGCGATTGATCTCGTCAGAAGCCTGATCGCCCGTGCGGACCCGGCCTGGCCCTGGCGAGTCAGGCTACCCTGGTACCGTGAGCAGTCTGCAACAGTTCTGTATCGCAACCGCCATGGCCATTACAGGTTTCGCGCAGGAGAGCCGGGATCCGCACAGCTTCTCCAATCCGCACGAGGTGCGTGTCCGACATGTCGACCTCGATCTTTCGGTTAGCTTCGCGGACCGGAAACTTGCGGGCACCGCCACGCTTGACATAGAACGGAACGGCTCAGCGGCTCGACGACTGATACTCGACACTCGTGGACTGCAGATCGATTCCGTTGCAGCCGCCTCGGCAGACGGAGCATTCAGCGCAGCTCGCTTCAAACTCGGTACCAGGGATCCTATGCTGGGTTCGGCGCTGACCGTCGATCTGCCCGAAAACGCCGCTCGGGTCCGAGTCACGTACAGCACTGCTCCGGAAGCTTCCGGTCTGCAGTGGTTGACACCCGAGCAAACAGCGGACAAGAATCACCCATTCCTTTACACGCAGTCGCAGGCCATTCACGCGCGCAGCTGGATTCCACTGCAGGACTCGCCGGCCGTTCGGGTTACATACAGCGCGCGCATTCAGGCGCCGCGCGGCACGACAGCCATCATGAGCGCGAAGAAAACAGGTCAAGGTGACTTTCGAATGGAGCAGTCCATTCCGCCGTACCTGATTGCACTCGCAGTCGGCGACCTCCAATACCGCGCCGTGAGCAGGCGCACCGGCGTGTACGCGGAACCGTCGGTGGTGGATAAAGCTGCGCGCGAATTCGAAGACCTCGACCGCATGATCACGGCGGCCGAGAAGCTGTACGGCCCCTATCGGTGTGAGCAATACGATGTGCTCGTCTTGCCGCCGAGTTTTCCTTACGGGGGCATGGAAAATCCGCGGCTGACGTTTGTCTCCTCCACATTGCTGGCAGGAGACAAGAGCCTGGTCGCAGTCATCTCGCATGAAATTGCGCACTCCTGGTCGGGCAATCTCGTTACGAACGCGACCTGGCGCGACTTCTGGCTGAATGAAGGTTTCACGTCTTACCTCGAGCGTCGAATCCAGGAGCTTGTGTTCGGCCCCGAACGCGCGGACACTGAGGCGTTGCTGGAGCGCCGCAGCCTCGACGAGGATCTCAAAGACTTGAAAACCGAGGACCAGGTACTTGACCGCGAAATGACCGGGCGGGACCCCGACGAGATCCCGCCCGCCATCGCGTACGTCAAGGGCAGTCTGTTGTTGCGGCGACTGGAAGAAGCGCACGGCCGCGCTGTGTTTGACTCTTTCCTGCGGCGCTACTTCTCGGAGTTTGCATTTCGCAGCATCACAACCGCTGACTTCGTCGCGTACCTGAACAAGCATCTGCCCGGCAAGGTCGATCTGGAGCCATGGCTGCACGCACCAGGGGTCCCAAATGACATACCGCAGATTCGCTCTTCCGCTCTCGAATCGGTTGAGAAGGGTGCACCTCCGTCGAAGTCCTGGAGTACTCCGCAGTGGCTGCACTACATCAACGAAGTCGGCCCGAAGCTGACAGTGCAACAGATGACTGCTCTGGACAAACAATTTGGCCTTTCACGCAGCGGCAATGCAGAGATTCTGTTTGCATGGCTGCAACTGGCCATCCGCAAGAACTACGAGCCTGCGATGGGTGCGCTGGACGGTTTTCTGACAAGAGTCGGACGGCGCAAACTGGTGCGTCCTCTGTATCAGGAACTGGCGAAGACAGAGACCGGGAAGCAGCGGGGCCGGGCGATCTATGCGAAAGCCCGGCCCGGCTATCATCCCATCACACAGGCGTCCATCGATCCTTTGCTCAAATAGCGCGCGCCTTCCACTTACCGCGGAGAAACAGCGTCACGCCAAGAATCGTGATCACAACGTGGGCAATCGGGATCGCGATGAAGACACCGCGAACCTGAAGGCCTGCCGGATAGGCAAGCAGCCAGGCTACGGGTATCTCCACAAGCCAGAAACCAATCACGTTCACAATGGTCGGGGTGACGGTGTCACCTGCGCCATTGAACGCCTGAACCATCACCATGCCAAACGCATACGCCAGATTTCCGAAGCCGATGATGCGCAGGCAATCCACGGCGTAGCCCGAAACCGCCGGGTCGGTCGTGAACAGACCTACGAGGACCTCTGGCGTCAGCACAAACGCCAATGCGACCGCCCCGAGGAAGATCGCGTTGTAAAACGCCGTAAGATAAACCGCGCGTTGCGCGCGATCCGGCTTGCCAGCTCCAAGGTTTTGGCCGACCATCGTCGCCGCCGCGCCGCTTAGCCCCCACGAAGGCAGCACAGCGAAGATGAAGATCCGAATTCCGATCGTGTAGCCGGCCACTGCAACGCTGCCGAAGCTCGACACCATACGCACCAGAGCAATCCAACTCGTATGACTGATCGCAAACTGCAGAATGCCTGTTACCGACACACGCATGAGCGTCTTGAGCACATCCGGGACGATGCGGAAGTCGGAAGCATGAATGTGAACGCGGCTTCTTCCCGTCATCAGCATCCACAACTGGAACGCCACTCCAAAGGAGCGGCCGACAAGTGTGGAAACCGCGGCTCCAGTAATACCAAGCTCCGGAAACGGACCAATGCCGAAGATGAAGCACGGGTCGAGAACAAGGTTGATCAGGTTCGACGTCCAGAGCACGCGCATGGCGAGATAAGCATCTCCCGCGCCGCGAAAGATACCGTTCTGCAGAAACAGCAGCATTACGACGACATTGCTGCCCAGCACGATGCGCGCGTATCCGGATCCCTGTTGGATAACGGCGTCACTTGCGCCCATCAAGGCAAGCAACTCGGGCGCGAAAATCGCTGCGGGAACACCCATCAGCACTGCTATGAAACAGCCAAGCAGAATCGATTGTGAGCCGGCAACGGCAGCCTCCCGCGGCTTGCTCTCGCCGATGCGCCTTGCGACCATCGCCGTCGTAGACATACTGATGCCGATGGCGACTGAGAACACCAGCGTCAGCATCGACTCCGTCAGCCCTACGGTGGCCACGGCATCAGAGCCGAGGCGGGTAACCCAGAATACGTTCACCACCGCAAACAGCGACTCCATGAGCATTTCCAGCACCATGGGCGTGGCGAGCAGAAGGATTGCACGACTAATCGAGCCTTCTGTATAGTTGTGGCGTGATCCACGGATCGCTTCTCCGAGCGATTTCCATAGACCGGGATTTTTGTGACCGACTACTGCAGTTGACATGAAGATGCGCCTCCTCGAGCGCGACAGGCGAGCAACAGGTATCTGAGCGGGCGGCCACACGCGTGGCTCCGCTACAGCCGAGGGGGTGTTATTTGTTTACGCGTTAAAACCGGAACGGATCGACAACCGCTACGGCATCGCGTACACGAGAGATCGTTGGGATGTCGGCAGTTGTCTTCATGGGCGGATGGGCTCAAAGCCCTGTCTGATTACTATAACCTCGGATATCCAATTTCGGCAACAAATTTGTTTCTGTTGCCGCGAAATGGTCAGCGACTTATGCAGCGACTTTTGTCGGTCTGGTTACGTTCGCCTGCTGTTACCGGGGCAGCAGACGCGTGTCCCGATCCGGCATGCGCTGATCTTATTTGCTGGAAGACCGGGCGCTAACTTCCGGTGCGATATCCGGGGCGGTGCCTCAGCACAGCGTTCGGGTATCGTGCTCGAGCCTGTTGAGTCAGGCTGACTTCCACCTTCCGAAACTTCCCGGGAGCAGCGCCCTCAGGCACGTTGTAGTGCAGTGCGTAGCGCATGCGAATGCGTTCAATCATAGTCGCGAACGCCTGCCCGGCTTTCGTTACCTTAACGGCTTCACCACCGGTCTGCTCGGAGATGGTGAAGACATCCGGTACGGTGAAGTCGGGGTTACGATAAATGCCGCCAGGCACGGGTTCAGGCCTCCGGCCCTTGCCCACCACAATGGCGTTGACCACGGTCTCAGCCGCGTTCATTGCGTCGATCACCGGGGCGTCGGGGCTCTGGTAGTTAAGTCCAAGGTTATCGGTCAGGATTAGAACGGCTCGACGGCCAGTTGGCCCAGCCGTTGCGGCCATGTGCTTTGCTGCGGCAACGAGAGCATCGTTGATGTTGGTTCCGGCTCCCAGCGACTGATCGCCTGCGGCCGAGCGAAGCTCCTGCGCGACCTCGCTCACTCGATCGGTCCAGTCGAGGTGCACACGCGCATCGCGGGCAAATGACATAACGGAAACGCGGTCGCCGGACCGCAGATGCCGCAGGCTCTGCCGTGCAACGGCGGCCACCTGCTCCACATACTCCCTCATGCTTCCGCTTGCATCGATCAGCAGGATGAGCGACAGCGGCTCGGCGTCCCGTCCGAAGTAGACCAGTGGCTGCAGGCGGCCTTCATCAAAAACGGCAAAATCGGACTGTGTAAGGTCCCTGACGAGATCTCCGCCGTCCGTCACCTGAACATCAATGCGGACGTTGGCAACTCCGGAGCGGAAGGTATGATCCGCCGCAGATTCAGCAGTTTGGGCCGCCGCTCCGGTGATCTGCAGTGAAAGGCAAAGGCACAGCAGGAACAATCGCATCAACGACATAGACGCAAGCTGAGACGAATCCGTAGCCATCGGAAACAGACGGTTAAAATCAACCGTAAAGAGACCCGATCCTCAGAGACTATTAACCCCTTTGCCGTATCCTTTTATTGATGTCTCTCGAATGCCCGAAATGCGGGTGGCGCAGTTTGTACCCTGCCCGCCGCAAATACCTTGGGATGAGCATACTGCGGTTTCTGGGGTTTTCACGCTGGCGCTGCCGCTCGTGCTCCCGATACAGCCATCTCTTCCGTTCCCGGCCCGAGGCGCACGTTCCACGTAACAGCGCAGTTACGGCAGAGCGCTGAGCGTGGAACCGGCTGTGGTACTTTGTACGGCATACGGCCCTTTGGCCGAGCATTCATCTAACGGACGACAATGGCTTACGTAATCGCAGAACCCTGCATTGGAACCAAGGATACGGCTTGCGTGGATGCATGCCCCGTCGACTGCATTCATCCGAAGAAGGACAATCCGAAGTACGAAGCGGAGGAGTTGCTGTACATCGATCCTGTTGAGTGCATTGACTGCGGTGCGTGTGTTCCCGTCTGCCCGGTCTCCGCGATCTTCGCTCTCGACGATCTGCCGGAGAAGTGGGCGCAGTTCGCACAGCGCAACAGCGACTACTTCGGCCGCTAATACCTCGTCGTCACTGCCTGTAGCGCCCTTCGCCCTGCAACGGCGCACGTCGATACACCAGCCGATACACAATCGGCCCACGCAGCCTTGGACTGGCGATATTTACATGCACTGCGAGGGACTCACCCCCAGCGGAGAGTTCGTACCGATTCTCCCGCCGGCCCTCGCCTGACTGGTAGATCTCGCGCAGCGGCGGTCCAGGCACAAGCGACACTTCGATCCTGCTATTGTCCGGCGAGACAGCGCGGACCGTCTGTCCGGGTGCCGCATGCGTCACAGCCGTACCCTGCTCGTGCCAGATCGTAAATGACCCGTCTGCGGTGCGTCGAAACTCAATCGAGGGAAATGCGACGTTCGTCTTCTGCAGGCGACTGCGCGCGATTGGGCGGATGAGGAAATTGAACTGCCGGACGGTGTCTTCGATAACTCCCTTGACGTCTGCACTTTCAACACCAATGAGAACGTACCGGCCGGCGTACTGATCAAGGGACGACGGAAAGGAGGCGAGGAGGAGAGCGAGAGCCAGCATGAAAGAAGGAGCGGACGCGTCGGGCGCCCGCTCCGTCAGCTTACCAGTACAGTTTCAGTCCAAGCTGCATACGACGCGGGTCGTTCAGAGTATTCGTGACCTGACCAAAGTTCGGGTCCTGAATATTCGTACTACCCGGATCGAAGCGGACGCGGTTGAACGCGTTAAAGATCTCCCACCGTAAGTCCATTCGCACTGTTTCCGTAAACGGAAAAGACTTAGCGAGCGAGAAGTTCTCGTCGAACTGCCACGGCTGGCGTGCCTTGGGGTTATAGCGAGTCGCGTTCCCAAGGAAGGTCTGGGGTTGCTCGATGCTCGCTGTCGCCGGGTTCGTATCAACCGCGAAGGTGCGTGGATCGTTGAAAAAGCGGTCGCCGCCCCGCCAGTTCGGATTGTCGTGCTTTGCGATCCAGCCCTCGTACGTCGTGATGTGCGCTGGATTGCGCCCATTGAATACCAGCATGTTAAGGCTGGTGCCAAGACTGAGCGGATATCCGCTGGCGTACTGATGCATACCGCCGATGCGCCAGTTGCCAAGGACCCACGCGCCGACCCCGCTCGTGAGGAACTTCCTTCCACGGCCGAAAGGCAGATCGTAGACGTAGTTGAAGCGGAAGTTGTGAGTCTGATCGTACTGTCCGATCGACTTCTCCAGTCGCCGGTTGTAGTGGTCGGCCGCACTATTGTCGGCGTCATAGCTGTCTGAGTCAGTCAGCAGCTTGGAAAGAACAT
>DASQEG010000615.1:0-12831 GCA_035633775.1 Bryobacteraceae bacterium | reverse complement strand
TGTCAGCCGTTACAGTGGCAGCCTTCTTAGCATTGCGGCCCGTTGCGTCGACCACGTCCTCAGCTTTGTCAGCCGTCACGGTGGCGGCCTTCTTAGCGTTGCGGCCCGTTGCGTCAACCACATCCTCCGCCTTGTCGGCGGTCACAGTGGCGGCCTTCTTAGCATTACGGCCGGTTTCAGTCGCGGCCTTTTTAGCATTACGGCCCGTCGCGTCGACGACGTCTTCGGCCTTGTCGGCGGTCACGGTCGCCGCCTTCTTCGCATTGCGGCCGGTTACATCGGCAACGGCCTCGGCCTTGTCGGCGGTCACGGTCGCCGCCTTCTTGGCATTACGGCCTGTTGCGTCGACAACGTCTTCGGCCTTGTCGGCGGTCACGGTCGCCGCCTTTTTCGCGTTACGGCCGGTTACGTCGGCGACGTCTTCGGCTTTATCAGCCGTAGTTCGAGCACCTTGTTTAGTTTCGCGCCAGGTCTTATCGGCCGCGTCTTCAACACGGTCAGCCGTCTTGGTCGCGGCTTTATTAACGTCATTGTCAGCGAACAGCCAGGAGGCGCTCGCCAGCGACAAGACGCACAGTGCTTTTTTCATTTACAATCGGCCTCCTGATAAAGAGGACACCTGCGGAGAGAGGCGCGTTACAGGGTTTTTTGCCGTGCGCCCCACCGGCCGATACTACATTAAGCCGCCTAAACCAGTGATTTACCGGCCGTACTGGAGCAGTTGGCGCGCAACCGCCTGGGCTCCGTCGGCAACGGTGCGTGCCTGGGGCACGGGCAATTCCTCAACTCGCCTGAGCCATGGCAGCCAGTTGCCGGCTGCCCAGTCCTGATGCGGAATCGGCAGAGCCGGCGTAAGTTTGGGCACCTCGCTCCCGAGGATCGTCTCCTCGGGAAAGCCGGTGCGGGGCGGATATACGATGCTTCTCTGCTCAGCAATGCACTCGGCGGCGATACTGTAACCGATCTTGGACACCACAATATCTGCTGCGCGAATCAGGTCGGAGTACACCGGCAGGCGTTCAGCTGTGAGGAAAGTGTACTCAGAAAGTGCCTGCAACCTGTCAGTCCCTTCCCGAGACAGCTTCGCTCTGCCCCCGATCAGGACAACGTTCCGTGCATCCGGTCTCAACCCGAGTTCCCTTCGGATGTCATCCCGAGGCCGACTGCTGCGGGGGGTCACAAGCGGCACATCAACGATCTTGGGGAACGGATCCCAGCCCTCGGCGTGCGAAAGCGGCAGCCGGAAGACGACACGAAAGCGCCTGTAGCTGTCGCGCATACGTTCCAGCAGGTCGTCGTCACCACAGCCCGACAGAACCCAATCCCAGGTGAAGTTGCCCATCCCGGCACAGGGCAAGCCGGCAGCCGCCGCTATGTCCCCGGCCAAAAACGGCAGGTCAGCAAAGATAAGGTCCGCCGCTATCTGCCGTACCACGTCTGCCTCACGCTCCACGATCGCCCGCTCGTCAGTGAGCAGTTCGCGGTAGGCCTTCGCTGTCGCACGGGCATCTACGGAGAGAGCATCGGAGGTTTCCACGGCAGAGACGTCGATGGCGGCCCGCTCGACGACGAACTGCTCGTCGAACATCATCGGTACGGCGAGAGTTCGGACCAGGATTCGTAAGCTGGGTTCGGCCCTGACTAAATCACGCAGAACCGCGTTGACACGCGCCGCGTGACCGAATCCATGACCGCTTACGTACGCAACAATACTGTTCAACATGCCGATGAATTACACCCAGCAGGGTGGAGACGCCGAGGACTAGAAACTCGGAGCAGCGTACAGCGGTGGGCAATGTTCACAGGAGCTCACCTGTTAGAGTAAGAGACGTAAGGCCTTCCATTGATTCCGCCCGATTCAGGCTTGCTGTTCATCACGTGTGCTCTCGCGATTGCAGGAGCTATTGCAGGTGTATTTCTTTCCGGAATCTCGGTCCTTGCACGACGAACGGTAACTGCCAGCGGTGCCATGCTGTTGGTTTTCAGCCTCGCTGGAGTACTGCCGGAACTCGGGGAGACTTATGGGTGGCCGCAGGGACCACTGATCATGGTCGCCGCTGTTGCATGTATCTGGGCCATTGACCGGTTCGTCTACCCTGTGTGCCCGGCATGCTCGCCGACGCATGATCATCATGCGTGCTCAACGCGTCTTCATGGATTCGCCGGCCCATTGATCTTCGCGGCCTTGCTGCACAGTGTCTTCGATGGATGGTCGCTGCTCGCCGTTGAGGATGGCAGTGCGCTTTCCGCTGGCATCCTGATCCATAAAGTACCTGAAAGCTTCGCCTTCGGAGCCCTACTGCGCGCTGCGCTGCGTTCAAGAGTAGTAGCTGTCATTTGGGCGGTAGCAGCGCAGTCGACAATGCTCGCCGGCGGAGCGATGGCTCAGGCAGCGGCTCCGGTACTCGGACCTCGCCTGATGGGGCTTGCCTTAGCGATCGGTGGCGGCACGTTCCTGTACCTTGGCTTCCATGCAATCCACGGGGAGTGGCGACGCCGCACAGCGGCACGTGCGGTTCGAATCGGCTGATCACCCGACCTTCGGGCGGCGCTTGTGCCAGTCCGTTGCATTCTGGAATTGCATGCCGACACTTAGGAGCAGATTCTCGGTGAACGGTCGGCTGACGAGCTGAATTGCGAGCGGCAATCCATCGACAAATCCGCAAGGCAACGACAGCGCCGGCAAGCCCGCAAGGTTAGAAGCGGGAATCAGAGACCGCATGCCTCCGCGGACGTCGGGTGCGGCGGGCGGCGAAGGCGCATCCAGCGGCTCCTGAATACCCGTCGCTACCGTGAATCGCGTAGGCGACAACAGAACATCAATATCCGTCAGGAGGTTGCGAAACTCGGCCTGAATCAACCGCCGAATTCGCATCGCCTTCAAATAATCGCGAGCTCCGATATCCATGCTGGCTTTGAGACCGGCAATCTGCTTTTCGTCCGCAAGCTCATTCACACGCCCCGACTCGATGAGCTCCTCGAAGACGGACGAGCTCTCCGCGCCGATCACGGTCGTGACGGCTGGAGTATATGGAAAATCCGGCAGCCCTGGGATCTCCCTCAACTGTGCGCCCAGGCCTTTCAGCGTTTGCAATGCCTGCTGAAACACGGGACGAAGGTTCTCAGGAAGCCAGCCCTCGAAGTCCACGGGTGAGTAAGCGATCCGGACAGTCTTGATATCCCGATGGTAACGAGGAACGAAGTAAAAGCTTTTCCCGGCACTCCCCGGGTCTTTCTCGTCCTTGCCGGCGATCGCCTGCAGCACCAGCCCGCAGTCCTCGGCAGTGTGGCACATCGGGCCGATCTTATCCAGAGTCCAGGAGAGCGGCATCGCGCCAAACCGGCTCACGAGACCATACGTCGGCCGCAGGCCAGTAATGCCGCAGTACGCAGCCGGAGTAAGTATCGAACCGGATGTCTCCGAACCAAGCGCAAATGTAACCAGCCCAGCCGCCACGGCACTGCCCGAGCCGCTTGAACGTCCACCTGCCCAGCGCGATGTGTTCCAGGGGTTTCGTCCGGCCTGAAAGAGAGAAGCAGCCGGATAGCGGTAGCCGCCGCCACCCGCCAGTTCAATCATGCTGAGTTTGCTGGTGAGGATCGCCCCAGTTCTCGCCAGCCTGGACACGGCCGTCGCGTCGTGATCGAAGACCTGCGCGGCAAACGGCTTCGCGCCCCACGTTGTGATCTGCCCGCTAACGCTCAACAGATCCTTGGCACCCCAGGGCACGCCCTGCAGCGGACCACGGAACCGCTCCCGCTTCAGGTCATCGTCAACATCGCGCGCCTGGCGTATGGCAGAATCGCGCAGGTCCAGAGCCAGCGCTGCAAAGCGCGGCCCGAACCTCTCCATCCGGTCGCAGAACTTGCGCGTCAGTTCGACAGCAGAGAACTCGCGAGCTTTCAGCCGGCGATTGATCTCGGCAGCACTGGCGAAGAAAACACTGTCATCAATATCGGCCATGCGAAGTTCCGTCAGGGCCGAAATGTGAAGGACGGCTCTGCGGTAATGGGCACACGCACTTTGCGCAGCGCTTCAGCCATCGCCATCCTTTGTCTCTGCGCCTTCGCGAGTTCGTCCGCCGGCGCCTGCGACCCAGCCGCGGGGGCCTGTGCAGCAGCCGCAGGAGCGGCGAGTGCCGTGAGAGCCAGCCGCCGACGCGTCAGTTTGGTCACGTTCACTCCGCCATGTTACTGCACGGCTGAACTTGCACCGAGAGCTTCGAACACTGCCTTCTCCATCACCGAGCGGGGAGCGCTCTCACCGGTCCACGTTTCGAACTGGTGTGCGGCTTGTTCGACGAACATCTCAATGCCCGGTACAACCTCAAGGCCCTGCTGTTTCGCATTGCGCAGCAGCGCCGTTTCCAGCGGGTTGTAGACCATATCGAAAATCAGGCTCGCGGGTATCCTGTCCGGGAAGAAAGCATCGGACGTATTCGGGTACATGCCCAGCGGTGTGGCGTGGATGAAGACATCGAACTGCCTGCCATTGAGATTCTCCATGGACGCCGCTTCTGCTCCGGTTACGCGCGCCAGCGATCGAACGCGCTCGGCGTTGCGGCCAACGAGCGTCACCTTTGCACCGGCATCGGCGAGAGCGAACGCAGCGCCTCGCGCAGCTCCGCCGTTGCCAGCAATCAGCACAGAGGCGTGTGCCAGTCGCATGCGCTTCTTCAGCGGCACGACAACACCCGCTACGTCGGTGTTTGTGCCCCGCCACTTACCCGCCTTGCGCCAGACGGTGTTGACAGCTCCAATACGGCGGGACAGCGGGTCGACAATATCGAGATAACGACTGATCTTCTGCTTGTGAGGTATGGTGACGCTGAAGCCTGCCAGCGGCAGCTTTGCGGCAACAGTCATGAAGTCACGCAGTTGAAGGGCAGGCACAAGGAACGGCAGATACACGCCTTCCAGCCGTTTCGATTGCAACGCACGATTGTGAATCACAGGGGAAAGGCTGTGTCGCACGGGATCGGCTATGACGCCGAAGATGCGCGGGCTCTTACCGAGCTTCTCGATTCGATCTAGGTTGCGCAGCTGGCGTGCGCAAATCTGACCCGGCGCAGTGCCCTCCGCACCGTTCGGAGAAGCATACGTATACATGCTCCCGAAGGCGGGCGAGATCACGCGAGTTGGAAACCCGATCTCTCCCATCGCCATAAGAATCAGCCGACTTCCCGCAGTGGTCTTTCCGCAGGCGAGCAATCGCAAAACATCGGAGGGCTTGCGCGCGGTAGTGACGATCTTATACGCCCATGCTTCCACGCGGTGCATGCGACGAACGACCGCGTCCATCGCCGGCGTGCTTTCGAAATTGTGGTACGAGACGACAAGGCCAGTACCGTGATTGAGGCTCTGCAGCGCTGGCGAATCCAGAACCTCCGCCGATTCGATCTCCAGATCGACTGCGGCAGCTCCGTGGGCGACCGCTGCTTCAAGGATGCGGACCTGCTCGTCGACACTGCCGTGGAAGCTGCCATGGTTGGTGTTGCGCCGGCAGGTAGCCAGCACTTTCACATCGGGATGCTCGGAGACTACCCGTGACATCACCTGCAGGCCGCGCTGAGGATCCGGAAGGTAGTCGAGACGCATCTCGAGGAAAGTTTCACCTTCCTGTATCTCGCGCCTGGCATGCTCCAGCAATTTTTCCGGAGAGTCGAAACCCAGCGCGACGCAAATCCGGGGCAGCGGAGTACGAGGCGGCATTAAGATGGGTCCTTCAGGATAGCACGCGAGTTGCGACCCGAATTCTTCCACGGCGACTCCGGGGAACTTTCTCCGGAACCCTATGATGGTGGAAGACGGTTTTGTCGAAAGCGCTCATCCCGATCTTCCTGATCATCGTGGTGGACATTCTCGGAATGGCCATCATCTTCCCCTTGCTGCCGTTCTATGCCGAGCACCTTGGCGCTACACCTGCGCAGGCAGGCATGCTGGTGTCGACGTTTGCCGTCTGTCAACTAATCGGCGGTCCCATGCTGGGCCGCATGTCGGATACGATGGGCCGAAAGCCGCTGCTGATCCTGAGCCAGGCAGGAACACTGGCAGGCTTCTGCATCCTCGCATGGGGCAAGACACTGCCTCTCATCTTTCTTTCACGCGCCATCGACGGGTTCACGGCTGGCAACATCTCGCTCGCGCAGGCCTACATCGCAGACGTGACCCGTCCGGAGGAAAGAACGCGATCGTTCGCCGTAATCGGGATTGCATTCGGGGTCGGGTTTCTCATCGGGCCGGCGATTGGCGGGTTTCTTTCGCAGATCAGTTATGAAGCTCCCGTCTACCTGGCCATGGCATTATCGGCGCTGAGCATCGTAACGACTCAGTTGCTGCTGCCTGTGACTCGTGCCAGCGCAGAAGGCACGGACGATGCACGCAGGTTTACGATCCTCGACTGGCGCACCTACGTCGAATACTTTCGCCGGCCCGGGCTTGGATCTCTGCTGTGGCAGTTCTTCGCCTTCATCTTCGCGTTTTCGGCGTTCATGACCGGATTCCCGCTGTTCGCTGAACGACGTTTTACCTGGGATGGCAAGGCGTTCGGGCCGAGAGAAGTGGGGTATGTGTATGCGTACGTCGGCGTCCTCGCAGTGCTGTTGCAGGGCGGTTTCATCGGACGGCTGGTGCGGATCTTCGGTGATGCAGGCCTCGTGCGGTGGGGCTTTATGTTGGCCGTCATCGGCTTCGCAGCGCTGGGGTGGACCTTCGGCATTGGGCCAATGCTGATTACAGCGGCGGCTGTTTCGGTCTCAACGGGCGTGCTGCGGCCGGCACTGACCAGCCTTATTACTCAGCACGCGGGTCGCGGCGAGCAGGGCGGCGTTCTTGGGCTCACGCAATCCCTGCAGTCTGTGGCATCGATCGTGGCCCCCGCTTTGTCCGGATGGCTGATTGGACACGGCGCGCTTGCAGGGTGGGCCTGCGTCGCGGCTGGCAGCATGGGCATTGGGCTGATTCTCAACCGGAGGTCAGCAGGTCAGCAACCTCCGATCGCGCCGGGCTCTTAGTCGCGCTGCGACAGCAGATCGGAGACCGGCCGGATCAGCATGCGATTGGAGGCGTCGGCAGGGCGCGTTGTCAGCAGAACAAACTCACTGCCAGCCGAAGGATCCAGCCAGCACATCGTTCCCGTCGAGCCGCTGTGGCCGAAAGCGCTGCTCGAACAGTCCTTGCCCAGACCTTCCGGTCCAACCATCCAACCGTACCCCCAGGACCGTTTCAGGCCCGGGGTCTGATTTGTGATCATCGCGGCTGCAGTGTCCGCCTTCAGGATTCCGGACGGGCGTTCCACGAAGTATCTGAGGAAGCGAACGATGTCCCCTGCGGTCGAATGTGCACCGCCCCACGGAGCGCCGAGCGTCCGCCAGTATCTGCTGTTCCAGTCCCAATTCGTGGCCGCAGGCAGTTGCACCTGCATCGTCTCGCCTACCGATCGCGACCCAAGCCCCAGCGAGGTGTACTTCATCTTCAGCGGCGCAAGAACCTGCCTCGTCAGAAACTCAGGAAAGGGCTGTCCTGAGAGTCTCTGAACGATCTCGGCAGCCAGCAGGATCCCCATGCTCTGGTACCTCAGTTCCGTGCCGGGCGGGAAGAGAAGCGGAGTTCGGCATGTTCGTGCGACAAACTCCTGCAGCCCTGCGTGGCGCTGCCGCAACTCGTCGTTCTCCGGCAACATGTCGGGCAGACCAGAAGTGTGCGTGAGCAGGTGCTGGACGAGGACCTTGTCACGCCCGTCGCCGCTGAATTCGGGGATGTACTTCTGCACGGGATCTGCGAGCTTCAGCTGGCCCCGGTCGACCATGACCATGACCGCCGTGACGGTCATCGGTTTGGTGATCGACGCAATCAGGAACACCGAATCGGTCGTCCGGGCGTTCCCGAACGCGCGCTGCACATTCGTATCCTTTGAGCGAAAGTGCAGAACAGCTCCGGCCACCTCGCCTGACCGGACACGGTCTTCCACCAGCCGAATCGCTTCGTCAACTCTGGTCTGCTTCGCCAGCAGGCTCATGGTTAAGGGCAGCAGGTCGCGTCGTGTCATGGCATCTCCCCGGCAGTACCGTCGGGACTCGCGAGGACTACAACATAGCCGTCCGGATCCCGAACCCAGATCTCGTAGTGATTGGGCCCTCCGTCTCCATCCGGCGGGTTTCGGTGCAGCGGCATGACCTCCTGCACCTTCATTGCCGCCGCACGGCTCACCGCTTCATGAAAAGCCTGCAGGTCAAGTTCGAACCACAGCAGCAGGCCGTTTCCATAAGGTTTGTCACGCACGTCCGCTATGGGGCCGTGATCATGCTCCGCGGCAAAACTGTGCAGCTGCAGCACAAGCTTTCCACGTGCCAAAAGGCGCTCGTAGTCTGGACCGCCATGGGCGCTCTCCAAACCCAGCAACTGCTGGTACCAGAGGCTGCTTGCTTCGACGTCGGTGACTGCGATCAGTGGCTGAGGACGCATGCTGACAGATCATACACGACCTGTTCAAACTCACATGCAACTTCGGGAGGACTATGGAAATCGAGACTGTTACAATTTTAGGAACACCTTAACGGCGACGCAAAGGACGCACGCAGTTGGCCACCCAGCCGGGACATTTGGTAGCGATCTATCCGGGCTCCTTCGATCCGATTACCAACGGACACCTGGATCTGATCGGACGTTCCGCGCGTCTCGTTCACAAGCTTTATGTCGCAATTCTGCGCAATTCAAAGAAGCAGGCGCTCTTCAGCGTGGAAGAACGAATGGAACTGGTGCGTGAGGCTATTCGCCCGTGGCCCAACGTTCAGGTGGATTGCTTTGAAGGGCTGCTTGTAGATTACGCCAGCCGCAAGCAGGCGAACATGATCATTCGAGGCATTCGCGCAATTTCTGACTACGATTATGAATGGCAGATGGCGTTGATGAACCGTCGCCTGCGTCCGGAAATCGAGACTCTGTTCCTGATGGCCGGCGAAGCGCACTCGTTCATTAGTTCGCACCTTGTAAAAGAGGTACTGCGGCTGGGCGGCAACATCGACGATCTTGTGCCCCCATCGGTCGCGCAGCGCCTGAAAACGACATTCAACGGAGAACAATAGACATGCCGGCAACTCTGGCTCTTTCCGATCGCATCGATCTCATCACCGTATCGTCCACTATGAAGGTCGCCGCTGACGCCGACCGCCTTCGCCGCGAAGGCATCGACGTTGTCGACTTCGGAGCCGGAGAACCCGATTTCCCCACGCCTGACAATATAAAGCGCGCGGCGATTGAGGCCATCGAGAAGAACTTCACGAAGTACACTCCGGCCGGCGGTACGCAGGAACTGAAGCAGGCGATTTGCGAGCGCCACGCGCAGGACTATGGGACAACCTATGCGCCGGCCGAGTCTGTCATATCCGTGGGCGGCAAGCACATCATCTTCAACCTCATGCAGGTGCTGCTGAACCCGGGTGACGAAGTTGTGATTCCAGTGCCGTACTGGGTCACCTACAAGGACGTGGTCAACTACTGCGGGGCGCGGTGCGTCTTTGTCGAGACAGACGAAGCCACCGGCTTTACGCTCACGGCCTCCATGGTCGAGCCGCACCTGACCGATCGCACCCGGGCCATCCTGATCAACTCGCCGTCAAATCCAAGTGGTGCCGTTCTCGATCGTGAAGAGTTCGAGCGCGTTCTGCAGATCGCGATCCGTCGTGGTATCTGGCTCATCACGGACGAATGCTACTGCCGGTTCCTCTACGAATCAGAGCCGTACTCGATTGCATCCGCGAAGGGCGCGAAGGATACAGTGATTGTCGCTGGTTCACTGTCCAAGACGTACTCGATGACCGGCTGGCGCATTGGCTTCGGACTCGGACCGGCGCCGATCATGGCGGCCGTGAACAAGCTGCAGAGTCACAGCACATCCAACCCGACCTCCATTGCGCAGAAAGCCGCTGTGGAAGCTGTCCGCGGCCCTCAGGAGTCTGTCGGACTGATGCTTGAGGAGTACAAACGCCGCCGTGATTACGTCATGGAGCGGCTTTGCGCCATACCGGGCGTCACCATCGTAAAGCCGAAAGGCGCCTTCTACGCATATCCGAACATCAGCTTCGTTTATGGCCGGAGTGGCATCAGCAACTCTATGCAGTTTGCGGAGAAGCTGCTTGCGGAAGCTCACGTGGCCGTGGTGCCCGGAGAGGCATTCGGAACCGAGAATCACGTCCGCATCTCGTATGCAACCTCCATGGAAGAGCTGGCGCGCGGTCTCGATCGGCTTGAGCAGTTTCTCAAGACGGCATGAGAGACGTTACACGGATCCGGCCACGATTCGTTGAACGTGTCTGGGGCCGGACGGACCTTGCTCCGCTGTGGGGCAAACAGGACCGGAAGATCGGCGAGGTCTGGTTTGAGTTGCCCGACGACTACCCGCTCCTGGTCAAGTTCATCTTCACCGAAGAGCGGCTGTCGATTCAGGTCCACCCGGATGACGACTACGCGCGCCAGCATGAGGGCTCGCGCGGCAAAACCGAGATGTGGTACATCCTCTCAGCCGAGCCTGGTGCCACCGTCGCTCTGGGTTTCCGGGAGGCTGTCACAGCAGACCAGGTACGCCGGAGTATCGCCGACGGCACCATCGAGCAGCTGCTCAATATGATGCCGGTGAAGCCCGGGGACGCACTCCATACGCAGTGCCGGACCATCCATGCAATCGGCGCAGGTGTGGCGCTGTGTGAGATTCAGCAGAACTCCGACGTTACCTACCGCTTGTACGACTATGGCCGGCAGCGCGAGTTGCATGTCGAAAAGGGACTTGAGGTGCTGAACCTGGAGCCCTACGATGGCAGGCGTGAGTTGCCGGTCCGCTCTGAGTACTACACCACCGAGTTGCTGGACACCGAGGCTGACACGTCCTCCTTCGATGAGCATCGCGAGCACCTGTTGATTTGCCTGAGTGGTTCCGGCCGGGTCAGCGAGGAGCAGTATCAACCCGGCGAGGTCTTCCGCATATCTGCAGGGCAGGAGCTCCTGCCAATGCACCCCGCCGCGCCATCGCACTTCCTGCGAACCCGGCCGTGACCCTTTCGCCAGCTCCCGCATCCACAAGATGGATGGTGAGGCTGCTGTGTGTTCTGCTCCTGCTGCTGTCGCTTAACTCGTGCCGGAACGGGCAAACACGGGGGGAGCGTGCAATCGCAGAGGCATGGACCGGTCCTGCAACGCTGAAGCTCCGCGCCGAGGTTCAACCTCGTTCCAAAACAGTTGCCGAGGTAAAGCACGGGGAGAAACTCGACGTCCTGCAGATCCGCAGGCGCTTCGTACGGGTGCGCTCGCCCGGCGGCGTCGTCGGCTGGACAGAGATGCGCAATCTGCTGAACGCTGAGCAGATGCAGTCCCTCCGTAAGCTGGCCAAAGACACAATGAAGCTTCCTTCACAAGGAGCCGCCACAGTTTACGAAAGCCTCAATGTTCACAGCGAGCCGAGCCGCCCGTCGACCAGCTTTTACCAGATCAATGAAGGCATGAAGGTGGAGGTGATCGGCCACCGTCTGGTGCCTCGCGACAACACACCGCCGCCTCCGGCCATTCGTCTCCAGCAAGCGGCTCCGCGGCCACGCAAGAAGAAGAAGCGGGCCGAGCCGGCGATCCCTCCGCCTCCCCGGCCTCCCGCTCCCGCCGTGCCTAAAAACTGGGTCGCGCTGTCGAAATCTGTGCTGCCGCCGCCAGAGCCCGAATCTGAAGAGGTCATCCGCAAGAAGGCCGCACAACCCCCTCCCGCGCCGCTTGAAGACTGGAGTCTGATCCGCACAAACAGTGGGCATGCTGGATGGGTCCTGACTCGCAACCTTGTCATGGCGATCCCCGACGAAGTTGCCCAATACTCGGAAGGCGCTCGAATCACCTCGTACTTCCCTCTTGCTGAGGTCCAGGACGGCGATCAGACGAAGCATCACTGGCTATGGACCACGGCGCGTGACGGAGGCAAGCCTTATCAGTTCGACAGCTTCCGTGTGTTCATCTACATGCTGCGTCGGCACCGGTACGAAACGGCTTACATCGAACGCGGGATCGAGGGATACTACCCCGTTTCGGTGGAGCGCGGTGCCGTTCCCAAGTTCTCGCTCATCCTGCGCGATGCCGACGGCAGGCTGATGCGCCAGACCTGGGTGCTGGAAGGGTATAACACACGGAAGATCGGTGAGGAACCCTATAACGGGCCGGCAGGACAGGTGCAACTGCCGAATACGCAGACGACCGGCGCCGCGTCACCGGAGGACGAAGACGACGAAGATGAACAGCCCTCGATCCTTGACCGGCTCAGAAACGCTCTTCGCCGCGAAAGCTGAGCGGGCGTCGTCGTCGCGTTCGTCCTTGCCGGCTACTTGAGGTTGAACTTCTTCCTCTTGTAACGCAGCGTATCTCGCGTTACGCGCAGCAGCCGAGCCGCCTGGGTTTGGTTGCCGTTTGTCTTGTCCAACGCGCGCGTGACGAGCATGCGCTCGTTATCTTCAAGAGAGATGCCTTCTGTCCCGTTAGGGTCGGCTCCGGCGGACCCTGCAGACCTCGACGGCAGCATATCCTCGCACTGCACAATGCTCATGGGCAGGCTGGACGGCGTCAGGTAGGAACTGTCCTCGAGAATCATCGCCCGCTCAATCGCGTTCCGCACCTCGCGGACGTTCCCGGGCCAGTCATAACGCAGCAGGATCTGCTCGGCCTCAGGGCTCAGGCCCTGAATGCTCCGCTTGAACTTGCGATTGTAGTGATTTATGAAGAAACTCGCCAGCGGCCGAATGTCCTCTGGCCTCTCCCTCAAAGAGGGAAGCGTGATCTGTATCACGTTGAGGCGGAAGTACAGGTCCT
>DASQEG010000614.1:0-2639 GCA_035633775.1 Bryobacteraceae bacterium | reverse complement strand
GCCCACGCCGCGTCCCCATTTGCCACTTCGGAGCACGCCCGTAAGGGCGCGCTCCTCTGTGTCATCGGTGATGGGCCACGAAGGGAAAGCTTCCGTGCGGACCGGCGTGCCGCCCAGCATGGCTGGCTTCGCGGTCGTAGCTCCCCTGGCGCTGCGGTGCGTTGCAACTTCCGCGGCGGCCAGGCCTATGAGTAGCTTGCGGCGTTCCATGAAACCTCTCCTCTGATTGTGCCGTTAGAAGTCCAGTCGCAGCGCCAGTTGGCCCTGCCTTGGGGAGTTCGCCTGTGACGTGACACGGCCGAAAGCCGCGTTGCTCCGATTGGCCTGGATACCGCCGAAGACCACCCGATTGAACGCGTTAAAGAACTCAGCTCGGAAGGTCAGCCGCGCATTTTCGGACAACGCGAACCGCTTGAGCAGCCCGAAATTCTCGTTCAGGAAGCTGGGGTTGCGCAGGTCCGTGTAGGATCGTGCCGCCGTGCCGAAGCCGAATGCCGAAGGCACCCCAAAGGCGGAGGGATTGATCCAGAGATCGCGCGCCGGATCGAAGTTTTCGACCTGGTTTCGGCGATCCGCGCCCGCCACCACATCGGGTCGCAGCACTGCATTGAATAGCGGCAGCGTGTTGTTGGCCGTGAGTTGGACCGGTGTTCCCGCTGAATATTGGTGAATCCCGGTGACCACCCATCCGCCGAGGACTGCGTTGGCAACACCGCCCTCATTCATCCAGCGTCGGCCTTTGCCAAATGGCAGTTCATAGCTGTACGCCAGAGCGAAGACATGAGGCACGTCCGTGGTTGCGATCGCCTTCTCCAGACGGCGGTTGTAGGTGGTCTGTCCACCTGGGCCGCCACCCGCAAGAACGTCGCTGTCGGAGATCGTCTTCGCCCACGTGTACGCCGACTGCACGTCAAGTCCCTTCCACGTACGGATCATGAACTGCGTCTGCAGCGCGTGGTACGTGGAGGACCCTGACGGATCTGAGCGCCGCAGAATCTCCTGATACTGCGGGAACGGCCGCAGAGCCTGAGCGACAGAGCCAGTGAATCCCGGGTACGGAATCGGGATGTTGGCGTCGCGCGCCGCGGCGGAGTTGATGTTCTGAGTCAACAGCGAGCCGAGGCTCAGATATGCTGGGTCCACTTCGTTCAGGCGGACCAGACCGTTTCCAAGGCGTGAGCCCTTGGTTCCGATGTACGAGACTTCCACGGTGACGCGAGGAACGATTTCCTGCTCCACGGTGAATGACCAGTTCTGGAAGCAGGGTGGGCGACCATCCTCGCGACCAACGACGCGGAGGTCGTTGCCGTTCGCGGCAGCCGGATCGATCACAGGCGGGCGCACGAAGTTTTGCGGGAAGCCCTGGTCCCAATTGAACGCCGGCGTCACGCCAACGTCAGTGGAAGCGAACACGGCGTTGGTGATCCAGCCGTTGCTCATCTGAATCGAGTCACGGAGACCCGCATTGGCGTTGCCCAGAGCGTAGTAGATGCCGTAGTTCGAACGCAGCACCGTGCGAGGTGCGATCTGGTAAGCCAAACCCAAACGTGGTGCGAAGTTCTTCCAGTACGTATCCGAGAAGGACTTGCGACCCGTACGGCCGGGACCCTCACCGAGGAACTCCAGTGCGCCGGGACGGCCGTTCGCACCCGGATTGGGCAGCGTGGGATCAAGGTTTGACAGGTTACCGTTCTTTTCGTACCGCGGGAAGAACACGTCATAGCGGAACCCGTAGTTGACCGTCAGCTTGTCGGTGACTTTCCAGTCATCCTGGGCGTAGAGCGCCATGTACTGATAGCGGTTCCGAGGGAAGTACCCATAGACCGCCTGCTGGCCGCGGTTGACGGTACCCAGCAGGAAACTGGCCAGCGCGCTGCCCGTGTTCGGGTTGCCCGGCAAGCCGGTCTCGAGCGCGTTGAACTGGAACACGCCACCTGACCGATAGTTATCGATACCGTTCGTCTCCATCCAGCGATAGTCCAGACCGAACTTCATGCTGTGCGAACCACGCACCCAGCTGAGGCTTTCGAGAACCTGGATGTTGTTGTTGGTTTGCTTCACACGCCCGTTGCAATTCTGGTCACCGAGGCTGCGGTAGCCGCTGGAGACGAAATCGATACAAGGAAAGTAGTTGTCCGGACCCGTGTTGACGCCGGTCAGACCCAGTTGAGTGGGCCAATTCTGATCGACGCTGTAGCTCTCAATGGACGTGAGGAATCGCGTATAGCCGAGAGTCAGGTGGTTTAGCACTGACGGCGAAAAAATGTAGTCGTGCGTCACGCGGCCCCAAACGTTTCTGCTGCCCGAGGCTCGGTTCGGTGACGTCGGGCCCGGCAGTAGAACCGGATCCTGTCCTTCCAGAATGTCGCGATAGAAATACACGCTCATCCGGTTGTTTTCACTGAACTGGTGGTCCACCTTGATATTGCCCTGGTTCTCGTTTGTGGCACCGCGACCGACGCTGGTGAAGTTGTTGAACAACCCGTTGTTCGTCGGAGTGGGCATCTGTCCCAGGATGTTGCGCGACACTGTGCTGAACCGATTCAGGGGAATCTGATTGCCGGGGAAGGCGTCACGAACGGCTTGGCCATTGACGATCCGAGTGGTGGCCGGGTCGTAGATCTGCGTTGGAAAACGGG
>DASQEG010000613.1:0-2442 GCA_035633775.1 Bryobacteraceae bacterium | reverse complement strand
TTCGCAAAGGCCGCAATGACTTCCGGATCAGGTTTCGGTGTCCGCCGCTCTGCAAGCCACTTCTTTCGCTCGGCCTTGTCAGTTGGGACCTGCACGCTCGCGTTAACGTTCGTCTGAAACTCGTAGAACTGCGACTCGTTCGCGTCCAGAGCGTCGATTTTCTGCTGCCACACTGAGCTGATATCCACCACGATGTCGGGCTGAAACGGCGTGGGCTTCCGAAAGCGATCCTCGTAGTACAGGAACACAGGATTGCGCTGGAGATGCGGCACCGTTGGCAGCACCGCAGGTACGGCGACCATGTACGCGGAGTCCTGGACGAGGACGCCGGTGTAGCGATGATCAGGGTGGTAGTCATTCGGCCGGGGCGCCATGACGAGGTCCGCCTCCCACTCGCGGATCTTACGGATCACCTGCATCCGGTTCTCGAGCGTGGGCATTAGCTCGCCGTCGTGCACTTCAAAGGTGTCGTACTCAATGCCCAGGATCTTCGCCACGGTATCGGACTCCTTACGACGCCTGCGCGCCAGCGGAGCTCCTCCCTGCACCGGGTGGCCGGCGTCTCCGTTGGTTGTGGCGACGAACTTCACTTTGTGTCCCAGCTTCGACCAAAGCGCAGCGCACCCGCCCGCACGGATCTCGCAGTCATCAGGATGCGCGCCGAAGCCGATAATCCGAAGGCTCCGTCCGCTCTGGCCAAATAGCGTGCCCGCAGCAGCCGCACCGGAAAGCTGGAGAAGGCTGCGGCGCGTGAACGCGTGATTCATGAATACCTCCGCGGTTGGTGTTGACAGGATCGTATCATCGACCCATGGTCCGCACCATCATCTTTGACATGGGTCGGGTAATCATCCCATTCGACTTTCAGTTTGCGTACGACCGTCTGTCGCCTTTGTGCAACATCGAAGCAGGCACCATCAAAGAAAGGATGTGGGCCTGCGATCTTCCGTACAGGCTCGAATCCGGCAAGATCACCCCCGAAGAGTTCCGAGCCGGCATCTGCAAACTGCTGTCTTTCTCGTGCGAAGAGCACGAATTTCATGACATCTTCGGCAGCATCTTTCTTCCCGAAACGTTGCTGAACAAAGAGTTCCTGCAGGCGTTGCGCAGCCGCTATCGACTTCTCCTGTTGTCCAATACAAACGCCATCCACTGGCCTTTCGTTCAGAAGCACTACCCGGAGCTGCAACACTTCGATCAGCACATCCTTTCATTCGAGGTGGGCGCGACTAAGCCCGAGCCCGAGATCTATGCGGCAGCGCTCAACGCGGCCAACTGCGAGCCGTCGGAATGTTTCTTCACTGACGACATTCCGGCCTATGTGGAAGCAGCGCGTACGCATGGCATCGACGCGGTCGTGTTCGAGAATGCCGAGCAGATTCAGCGCGAGCTGCGTGCCCGTGGCGTCGACTGGTGACTCGCCGGGCCTGAAGGTTTCATAGCTGCCTGAAGAACCGGGAACGGATTTACGGGCTGATTACCCTCCCACCATTTCTTCGCCGGGCCGAGCTTGAAGATCGCGAAATGAAGGTGGGGTGTTGAAGGGTCTGCGTTGCCCGTAATGCCAACGTAGCCGATTGTGTCACCCCGGCGTACGAGCTGGCCCTCATGAAGCCCTTCGGCGTATCGATCCAGGTGCGCGTAGTAAAAACAGTACTCCTGCGCGCCATCGTACTGATAGATCGTCAGACCGCCCGCCTTGCTCTCGAACAGCTTCTGGACGATGCCGCTCTCCACCGCCAGCACCGGTGTGCCCCGCGGCGCAAGGATGTCGGTAGCTTCATGCCGCCGCTCGCCACCTCCTCGTGGCTGGTAGAACATGTCCTGCAGGTCGCCCGGCTTCATGTTTGCAACCGGGAGTTCCAGGCGCCTGTTCTCCAGCGGTGCTGAGTCCGCCACCGGAGTGTCTGCCTCGTTCGGAATGGCCGCTTTCCCGGGGACCGCCGCGATGTCGGGTGGAGCTGGAAGGGCTGGACCGCGCGAGGGCTCAGTGCGAGACCGCTCGGCAGTACCCGGAGGGGCAGATGTGCCGTGCTCAATACGGGCACTGTCCCCGGGCGGAGCGGCGTTGCTCCTGGTCCCAAAGTAGTACCCAATGGCGCCGACGAGCAGCACAAGCAACAAAGCAAGGACGGATCGCAGTATCGTCATGCGTTACTCCTGCAGCGTCACCGGAGTCCCCTTGCCCACCATCGTACTCAATTCGGAGACGTCCCAGTTCGTCAGACGAATGCAGCCGTGAGACTGGCTGTGTCCAACGCGCGACGGCTCCGGAGTGCCGTGTATGCCGTAGTGTTCTTTTGTAAGGTCCAGCCAGACGAGCCCCACGGGGTTATTTGGGCCGGGTTTGATCTTCGCCTTCGAGTGCGTTGGATCTGCATCCCAGAACAGCTTTGGATTGTAGTGAAAGATGGGGTCTTTAAACACACCAGTGAGCTTCCA
>DASQEG010000612.1:0-6682 GCA_035633775.1 Bryobacteraceae bacterium | reverse complement strand
ACGCTATGCCGGTTCGCGAACGTTCGCGCGCCTCCATGGCTGCGATGTACTGGCGGCTGTTTCTACTGATATCGCGCAGCTCGTCGAGCTCGGGACTATAACCATCGCGAACGGTGCCTGTATCGGCCAGATTCACTGGAGGCTCGTCGGCGATTGCCGCAAGGATCAGGCGTGATGCTTCTTCGACCGGGTCCAGCCGGGATGAGATATCGGCCAGACGGGTGGAAGCGCCGGCGCTGAACCGAAGCTGTGGGATCTGCGCCAGCGACCGACCCAGTGCCAGGACGTCCCGCGGGTTCGCGGTTCCCATCGTCAGCCGGGCCAGCAGCCTTTCCAGATCAAGGACGGGGTCCAGCGCGCGACGCAGTTCCGTACGTTCGATGGTGCTGCCCTTCAACTGCTCGACGGCGCCGAGGCGAGCTTCGATCTCGGCCACATCTGTGGAAGGCCGCAGCAGCCGCGCGCGAAGCAGTCGGCCGCCCATGCCAGTGCGGGTCTCATCCAGAACGTGCACCAGCGTCGAATCGCGACGCTCGCCTGCAAACAGCGGCTCCAGCAGTTCCAGATTGCGCACGGTCACGGCGTCGAGCACCATTGCGTCCGAGCGCTCGTAGTAACTCGGAGGGTCGAGGTGATCGAGTGCGCTTCTCTGCGTATCGCGCAGGTAGTGGAGGACCGCGCCGGCCGCCCCTACCGCCAGGTGCTTCCCGGACAGACCGCAACCATCAAGGCTCAGCAGGCGGAAGTGCTCGCGAACGGTTCGCTCGGCGTAATCAAACTCGAACGTCCAGCCCTCGACCGGCGTTTTCAGGCACTCCACCGCCAGATCGCCATCGGTAAGGACTTCGCGAACGTTCAGGGCCTCTAGAATCGTGGGAGCCTCTTCGGCCAGGCTCTCAGTGACCCGGAACTCACCGGTCGAGATATCCACATGAGCGACACCGCAGCGCCCGTTCTGCACGGCCACGGCACCCAGGTAGTTGTTTTCTCGCGACCGCAACAGGTTCGAAGAAGTGGCCGTACCCGGTGTAACTACACGCGCAATCTCCCGCTTCACCAGCTTCTTCGTCAGCTTCGGATCTTCCGTCTGCTCGCAAACCGCTACGCGGTAGCCTTTCTGGATCAGGCGGGCGATGTAGCCCTCAGCCGAATGGTGCGGCACGCCGCACATCGGAATCGCCTGGCCCTTTTCCTTGTTGCGGGAAGTGAGGGTGATCTCAAGCTCACGCGCGGCGGTTACGGCGTCGTCGTAGAACAGTTCGTAGAAGTCACCCAGGCGGAACATCAACAGCGCCTGGGGAACCTGCTGCTTCAGATCGTGGTACTGCCGCATCAGCGGCGTTGAAGGTTCTTCGGGCATCACGCGTAGATGCCGCGCAGTTTGATGGCAAAGGCGACACGGTCAAGCGCAAGCATGTACGCGGCGGTCCGGTTGTGGACCCTATGCTTCTCCGCATAGGCGACTACGTCCGCGAAGCTGTTCACCATGATCTCTTCCAGTCGCGAGTTCACCATCTCCTCGTTCCAGAAAAAACCCTGACGGTCCTGCACCCATTCGAAGTAGGAGACTGTCACGCCTCCGGCATTGGCGAGGATATCGGGAATAACGAAGATCTTCTTATCCGCAAGGATGGAGTCCGCGGCAGCCGTGGTGGGCCCGTTCGCACCTTCGCACAGGATCCGGCAGCGCAGCCGGTCTGCATTCTGCGAAGTAACAACATTCTCCTTCGCCGCGGGCAGCAGCACATCGCAGGGCAGAAACATCGCTTCATCGCGGTCGATGTTCTCCCCATCCTCAAAATCGAGGACGGAGCCCGACTCTTTTCGGTGCTTCATCAGTGCATCGATGTCGAGACCATTCTTGTTGTAAACCGCACCGTCCCACTCAACGATGGCTATGATCCTAAAGCCCTCCCGCGCCATGAGGCGGGCCGCCATACCACCAACGTTTCCAAAGCCCTGAATGACGACGCTTGTGTCAGATGGCCCCTTGCCCAGCTTCTTCAACGCCTCCGTGGTCACGATCATGCAGCCACGTCCGGTAGCCTCCAGGCGTCCCCGTGAACCCCCGAGATCAAGCGGCTTGCCGGTGACCACTGCTGTCACGGTGTGGCGCTTGTGAATCGAGTACGTATCCATGATCCACGCCATGGTCTGCTCGTTGGTGTTGATGTCAGGCGCTGGCACATCCGTTTCCGGACCGATGAAGTCGAGGATCTCCGCGGTGTAACGCCTGGTAATGCGCTCCAGTTCGCCTTGAGAAAGAACCCGCGGCTCACAAATCACACCGCCCTTTCCTCCGCCGAACGGAATATTCACAACCGCGCATTTCCACGTCATCCATGAAGCGAGCGCACGCACCTCGTTGAGCGTCACGTCGGGAGCGAACCGGATTCCACCCTTTGCGGGACCACGAGCGATTGAGTGCTGCACCCGATAACCCGTGAAGACAAAAAGACGGCCGTCGTCCAGGGTGACCGGGATATGAACCGTAATCTCGCGAGCGGGCATGCGCAGGATCTTCTGCAGGCCCTCCTCCAGTCGCAGCAACCCGGCAGCTTCATTGAAACGGGCATCGGCCGCAAGCCACGGGTTTAGTTCCTGCTCCAGCTGAGTTTCCGTCTCTGCAGTCATGTGTGAGCTTTCCGCCTTCATTATGCACCGGAGCACGTGTACGCAGTCCGTGATAGATTTCAGTCGTCCATGGCGCTGACCTCTCCTACCGAAACCCTTATAGAACAACTGCGTCACGGCGCCTGCCTGGGCGCGTGGTGCAGCCTGGCAAGCTACGCGTGTGTCGAACTCATGGCGTCGCTTGAGTACGACTTCATCTTGCTGGACACGGAGCACAGCGAGATTACGCTTGCGAACTTCCCGGCGTACCTGGGAGCCTTCAACGGCGTGCGCACGCAACCGATCGTTCGTGCGCCCGAGAACACTTACCACGCAATC
This sequence comes from Bryobacteraceae bacterium, assembly GCA_035633775.1. Taxonomy (GTDB): domain Bacteria; phylum Acidobacteriota; class Terriglobia; order Bryobacterales; family Bryobacteraceae; genus JAWXCM01. Next base: position 3,730 of record DASQEG010000612.1, on the reverse strand, counting down.
AACTGGCTCCTCGATCAGGGCGTGCCTGGCGTTCTGGTGCCCATGGTCAACTCGCCCGAAGCGGCAGTCGCTGCCGTCCGTGCGGCGAAGTTTCCCCCTGTTGGCCGGCGCAGCTTCGGCCCTTTCAGAGCTGCACGCTACGGTGCAACTCTCGACACCTACATGCCGACGGCGAACGAGAGAACCGCCATCATCATCCAGATCGAGGATGCTCGGGCGGCCGAGAACGTCGATGACATTCTCGGTGTGAGTGGATTAGACGCTGTGTTCATGGGCCCCAACGATCTTGCGTATTCCATGCTGAAGCCGGGCGACACGATGAGAGGCGATCCGAAGCAGTGGTCAGCATTCGCACGTACGCCGGAGGTGATTGCCCTGTGCGAGCACGTGATGAAGCGATGTGCGGCCGCCGGACTGCCCTTCGGCATGACCGCCGCGTCCAGCGAAGATGCACAGAGCTGGCTGGACCGTGGGGCACAGTTTGTAACCTTCGGTAGTGATTTCATGTTTCTGCGGGCTGGATGGCAGCAGCTCGGATCGCGAAAGGCGTCCCAATGAGCCTGAAAATCGGCTATCTGATGAAGGCAAATGACGGGATCTACGAGCAGATTCGCGCTGCCCTGCCCCACGATTGGAAGCTCGTCACGCTGCATGACGGCCAGACGCCGCTCTCGGCAATGCCCGAACTGGATGTGGTAATCGCTGGCAAGGTCACGTCGGAGATGATCGGGGCCGCTCCACGGCTGCGGCTGATACTCACACCCGGCGTCGGGTACGACGGAATCGACCTTCCGGCGGCCTCCGCCCACGCGATCCCTGTCGCCAACACCGTTTGCGGAAACACGATCGAGGTTGCCGAAGCAACGCTGATGCTGATGCTGGCCGTGAGCCGCCGGCTTACGGAGCTCGATGCCGCGCTGCGACAGGGTAAGTGGATGATGTGGGATCGCCGCCTGCAATCCCGGAACCTTGCCGGACGCACACTGGGCCTGATCGGCTTCGGCCGCATTGGCCAGGAGGTTGCTGCGCGCGCTGCGGCTTTCAACATGAGGGTGATCTATCACGACCCCGTGCAGACCCCCGCCTGGGATTGGGTCACCCTCGAGAGGCTTCTGGACGAGAGCGACTATGTGTCGCTGCACGTTCCGCTCACATCGTCGACGCGTGGCCTGCTGACACGGGATCGGATCTTCGCGATGAAACGCGGCGCGGTGCTCATCAACACCGCTCGGGGCGAGGTTGTAGATGAATCCGGACTGGTCGAGGCACTGCAAAGCGGCCACCTGTCCGGCGCCGGGCTGGATGTCTTCGCCAACGAGCCACCGGAGTCGGGCAATCCTCTGCTCGGCATGGCCAACGTGGTCCTTATGCCACATGTGGCTTCGGGCACGCTCGACGGCCTGCACTTAAAAGCCGCTCAGTACGCCGAAAACATTCGCCGCTGTTTCGCGGGTGAGCCGCTGATCGACAGCATTCAGGACACTCGGAAACAGCTCGTACCCTGAATGTGGTGCAGCGGGTGCGGCATTCGCCGACAAGCAGCATCCAGCGCTCCGGCAACGTTCTGAGTTTGACTGTTCCCTCGGTGGGACTGCATGAGATGGTGGCGATCGAGTTTTAACATCGACAATCTCAGCCGCGTTGTGTCAGGCGGCGCGTAAGCGGAGCACCTTGCCGATTGCTCCGGTGACTCGGCCGTATTGCTTTAGCTGCGATTCCAACTCGCGGCGCCCTGCGGGCGTCAGCTGATAATAGCGGGCGCGCCGGTTGTTCTCCGAAGTGCCCCACTCCGCCGTCAACCACCCCTTCACCAGCATTCGCTGAAGTGCGGGGTACAGCGATCCTTCTTCCACCTGCAGCACATCGTCCGTGGTCTGGCGTATGGCTTCCGCAATCCCCCATCCGTGCATTACGCCGCGGACAGCCAGGGTCTGCAGCACCAGCATGGCGAGGGTTCCAGGCGGTATCTCGTCGCGCATGGGCTGTTAGTCCTTTCGAAGTGCGATTGCCGGGTCAACTGCCAGCGCTGTGCGCACGGGCATCAGGCAAGCAAGTACAGCCAGAGCCAGCATTACGAGCGGCACAGCAACGAACGTCATCGGGTCGTGAGGCTTGATGTTGTAGAGTACTGTGCGAACTGTCTGGGTCAGCGCGGCGGAGGCGATGGTGCCAGCCAGCACGCCGCAGCCGACCAGCAGAGCGGCACCGCGCATGATCGTCGAGGCGATGACGAATCGGGACGCTCCGAGAGCCATCCGAATGCCGATCTCCGGCACGCGCTGGCTGATGCTGAACGCAAGAAGACCGTAGACACCAACACACGCGAGCACCACGGCAAGCAGTGCAAGGCTCGTGCCCAGCAGGGCAACCGGCCTGCGATCCGCCATCTCCGCTTCCGTGATCTGCGCCAGCGTTCGGATGCGTGAGACCGGCATGCCCGCCCAACCTGCCGCGAGTTCGCTACGGAGTGCCGGGACAAGCTGCGACGGATCACCAGCCGTTCGCACCGCGAGCGTAAAGGGAACGTTGAAGTCCGCCTCCGTCTGGGCATGCGGAACGTAAATGATCGGGGGCGGATCCCGGAGCAGTCCCATCTCCCTGACATTGCCGACGACCCCTACGATGCGCATGCCGGCATCCGCAAACTTCGGCCCGGCGATCCGAACTTGATGGCCGATCGGGTTCCGACCGTCGAACCAAAGCTTCGCAAGGCGCTCGTTGATGACCGCGACCGGTGCGGCCCCGATGCGATCCTGCGACGTGAAGGCACGACCGTTAATGACCGGGATGCGCAGCGCTGCGAAGTAGTCGGGAGTCACCTGCCGGTTGAGCGCACCCTGCTCCGGCTGAGCCTGCATGCCTTCGATCTGGAAGTTCAGGCGACCTCCTTTCCAGGTGAACGGCGCCGCCGACATGAATGCAGCCGCTTCTACTCCGGGCAGGCTCCGGATCCGACGGAGCGCTTCCTCGATGTATGCAGTGCGCTCGCGGAGCGGCCAGAAGGTACGGCCAGGGCTGGTTTCCGCTGTAAGTATTCGCTCCGCCCGAAAACCGGGATCAACGTTGAGCACCTCGTACAAGCTGCGCAGGAGTAGCGAAGCTCCTACGGCCAGCACGACCGCGAGTGCTACCTCGCTGACCACCAGCAGCCCGCGGAGGCGTTCCTGCCCGAAGCCCCCGACCACACGTGGAGAACCAGCCCGGATGGCCTGGTTCCAGTTAACTGAGCTGATCCGCAGGGCTGGCAACAGCCCGCAGACGAGCCCGGTGAACACCACAAGGAACGCAGTGATGCTCAGGGTTGCCCACGCCGACTCCATGATGACAAACATTGCCATGGAATCAGGCACCAGGAACGCGAGTACACGTACGGCCCAAAGCGCAAGCACAAATCCAGCGACTCCTGCCGCGGAACTTAATACCAGGGATTCGGTGACGAGCTGTCGCAGCAATCGGCGGCGAGTCGCGCCCAGCGACAACCGGATGGCGAGTTCTGACGCTCGCCGTACCGAACGTGACAGCATCAGGTGCGCGACATTCGCACTCGAGATCAGCAGGATCAGCCCCGCAAAGGCAGCGAGAAGCAGGACTCGATGGCGAACGCCGCCGGTCAGAAACTGCCGCAGAGGGACAGCAACTGCTCGAAAATTCCGATTCGCTGTTGGTGAGGCTGCATGGAAGCTCGGGGCAAGCGCCGTCAGTTCCGCCTGGGCCTGCTCTATCGGGGTAC
>DASQEG010000611.1:0-4140 GCA_035633775.1 Bryobacteraceae bacterium | reverse complement strand
GTTTTGACGAGCACGGCTGCAATTTGTCACGCGAGCAGACTCCGAAGAACGGAATCCCACGGTTTCCGATACGGCCGTTCCAGCATTGCCGCGGCTTCCCTGTCTCCCTGAAGCTCTTCCTTCTCAGGATCCCACTGCAATGATCTGCCGACCCGAGACGATATGTTCGCCAGATGACACGCGACCGCAGTTCGGTGCCCGTCTTCAACGTCAGCCACGGGCAGCTGCCGAGTCTTGATCGCGTCGAGGAAATTGCGTACGTGCAGATCGAACTGCTCACTGGAGGAACCGGGGATCTGCATAGCTTCGGTCCAGGGCTCCGGCTTCGTTCCACTGCGCTCCGGCCCTCCCGCGGTGTGCCCGCGAAACGTCGGGATCTGGTTGGCGGGGTCCGCTTTTTGATCGGAGAGAACGCGGAGGCCGCTACGCTCGATAATCATGCTCCCCTTCGTACCGAAGAACTCGAGCGCACTTCCTGCACGGGAGCCCTGGCTGGCTTCCCTGATCGAGTAACTCATGTGGAGCCCGGGGTACTCGAAGATGGCGTCCTGCGTGTCAGGAGTTTCGCCGTTGTCCTGCAGCCCGAGCCGCCGTCCGAAAGCAGCGACGCGGGTTGGACCTTTCAGCTTGAGGGACCACTGGACGATGTCGATCTGGTGAGCTCCAAGATTCGTCATCTGCCCTCCGGAGTAGTCCCAAAACCAGCGGAAATGGTACAGGCCGCGCTTCGGGTTGTAAGGGCGCTTCGGCGCGGGACCGAGCCACATATCGTAGTTGAACTCGGTGGGGGCCGCAGCATCGGGTGGGGCACCGAATCCCGGCATAACGTTGCGGAAAGCACCAGAACGTGCGGCATGAACCTTGCCAATGTGGCCGCTCTCGAGCAGCGATTTGCCTTTTGCATAATGCCTGCCGCTGCGCTGCTGCGTCCCAACCTGAACAATCCGCTTATGTTTCCGCGCTACCGCGGTCAGCCAGCGACCTTCCCTCACAAACAAACTGAGCGGCTTCTCGACGTAGACATCCTTGCCCGCAGCGCAAGCCATCATCGCCTGAAGGCAGTGCCAGTGGTCGGGGGTGGAGATGCAGACCGCCTGAATGTCGCGGTCGTCCAGCATCTTCCGGAAATCGGGATAAGACCTCGCTTTGCCGCCGCAGGCCTGGATGCCCTGTTCCAAGCGCGGCTGGTAAACGTCTGACATCGCTACGAGATCCACGTCCTTCTGGTTGCTGAAATCGTGGACGTGCTGCGCTCCGATCAGCCCGTACCCGATGAAGCCGACCTGAACACGGTCGTTGGCACCCAGCACTCGCGAATAGGAAGCAGCCGACAACGTGGCGAGGACCTGCCTGCGGGACGGAGACATGGTCACAAATTTTATCACCAGGCTGCGTGCAGCGATTCCCCCGCGGATCTCCCCGGAGGCCCTCCTTGTATAATCGAGGGCGAATGCGACAACCTTTTCGCCTCGACGGGAGGACCGCTCTCGTCACCGGAGGCTCCAGCGGGATTGGTGCGGCAGTTTGCCGGTGCTTCTCCGCTGCCGGTGCATCGATAATCGTGAGCGACATAAATCAGGCTGGTGCGGAGAAGCTTGCGGCCGAGTTGCCGGCATCCCGAGCCGCCATTTGCGACGTCACCAACGAAGAGTCGGTGCGATCGATGTTCTCCGGTGTTGAGAAGCTGGACACTCTCGTCAATTGCGCGGGCATCGGCCTCGTGGGAGGCGTGGAGGACACCGAGCTGTCCGACTTTCAGCGTTTGTTCCGCGTCAATGTAGAAGGAACCTTCCTGGTAACAAAGTACGCTGTACCCCGACTAATTGCGTCGGCGGGCAGCATCGTTAATGTAGGGTCGGTCGCGGGGCTAATCGGCGTAAAGAAGCGCTTCGCCTACTGCGGGACCAAAGGGGCGATCGTGGCGATGACGCGGCAGCTTGCCGTCGACTACCCCAGGGAGTTTCGTGTCAACTGCATCTGCCCGGGGACTGTAGATACGCCTTTTGTGGAGGGGTACCTGGAGAAGTATCACAAGCATGAAAAGGATACCGTTCGCGAGCAGCTGAACCAGCGGCAGCCGATCGGCCGGCTCGGCCGCCCCGATGAGATCGCCTCGCTCGCGCTCTACCTGGCCTCTGATGAGGCATCGTTTACGACCGGTTCTGTCATCACAATCGACGGCGGATGGACCGCAGCATAGGTCAAAATACTGCGAACGCTGTATTCATCCCGTTTGTTTTATATCCGATAGGAGGCGGGAGTGCTTGACGAACCTTGTTTGTTGCCGCACAATGACAAAGGTCGCAGTAAACATTGCGGAGGTTGAATGTTCGCAGCGGCAGCAGCAGCAAGTAGTCGACGTTGCGGCGCAAGCCGCACTGGTAAAAACTGACGTGTAAAGCGAGATCCAGCACGAGATGAATCAGATTGTCGTAACTTTCCGTCTGCTTGCCTTTGTTTTGGCCTTCTGCGTGACCGGGGACCTGTGCGCCGCGACTGCGCGCAACAAGCGAACCACCTCTGCGAAGAAGAAGTCTGCCGTCACGGCCAAGCGCATAGCGTCTGCCAAGGTCACCACTTCGACCAGACGTGCATCAGCCGTGAAGCACGCGTCCGCCCGCCGGAAATCCTCACGTGGCCTCACCGCCTCCCGCCGCAGCTCGAAAAGTGTACGCAATGTTTCACGACGTGGATCCCGCCGGTCGCGCGTACCAGGGCACATGCGCTTTGTTGCCGGTGGCCCGTGGCTTGAGCCTACGTATGCCGATTCGACGGCCGGTGATGCAATCGACGGAGAGGATCTGACGGTACGCAAGGCCGCAGTGGATGCGCTAGGGCCATACAACGGCTCGGTAGTGGTTGCTGACCCGCAGACAGGCCGTGTTTTGACGATCGTCAATCAGCGGGTTGCGCTCGGCGAAGGGTTTCAGCCCTGTTCGACGGTAAAAATTTACGCTGCCCTCGCGGGCCTGAACGAAGGCATCGTCGATAAGACGAATGCGATGCGGTTGTACGGCCGCACGTATATGAACCTCACGGACGCGCTGGCGCACTCCAACAATCCGTACTTCGCCAACATCGGTGTGAGGCTGGGCTATGACAAGATCGCCTACTACGCGAAGCTGTATGGTCTCGGCGAGAAGGCGCTGCTGAACGATCCGCAGGAGCGGCTCGGCACGATTCCCTCCGCACCGCCCTCAAACGGCGGGATGGGCATGATGACCAGCTTCGGGGAAGGCATCCGCCTGACGCCACTGCAGCTGGCATCGACGCTTGTGGCAATCGCGAACGGCGGGACTCTTTATCATTTGCAGTACCCCCGCAGCCCCGTGGACGCGGCCAGTTTCGTCCCTCGTGTGAAGCGTCAGGTTCCGATGCAGCAGGTGATGCATGATTTGCTCCCCGGAATGCTCGGCGCCACGGAGTACGGGACGGCACGGCGTGCCCAGTACAGCTCGAACGAACCGGTTTTTGGCAAAACGGGCACCTGCACGGATCGCGCCACGCCGACGCACCTCGGCTGGTTCGGCTCGTTCAACGAAGTTGAAGGCCGCAAGCTCGTTGTCGTTGTTCTCCTGACGGGCGGCGCTCCGGTCAACGGACCGGTTGCCTCTGGCATCGCCGGCCAGATATACCGCAACCTGTCTCAGCAGAAGTACTTTGCTGGGAACCGCCAAGGGATCTCCCCAGTGGCTCTCATCTCCGGCTGGTAAATTACTTCTCAGCCGATTGCTTTCGTTTGTAAAGAGCCGCCTGCAAGGGCGGCTCTTTGCATTGGCGGTGACTCTTTCCGGCCACGCTATTCTGAGAGCATCCCCAAAATGACTTCGGATACTATCCTCGAAGGACTCACATTCGACGACGTGTTGCTCCAGCCGGCGAGGAGCGCGGTTCTGCCCAACCAGGCCGATACCAGTACGTCTGTCACCCGCAACATACGGCTGAACATCCCGATTTTGAGTGCTGCTATGGATACGGTGACTGAGTCTCACCTGGCCATTGCACTTGCGCAGCAGGGCGGGCTGGGCATCATTCATCGCAACATGCCGATTGAACGGCAGGCCGAGGAGGTTGACCGCGTAAAACGCAGCGAGAGCGGCATGATCGTGGATCCGGTTACGATCGAGCCCGACCAGAAGA
>DASQEG010000610.1:0-2765 GCA_035633775.1 Bryobacteraceae bacterium | reverse complement strand
CTGGACTGCTTCCACGGGAGGATTGAAAAGCGCCTGCGGTATCTCCAGCGCTATGTTCGAGGCGTTAACACCATCCAGCAACCATTGCTGACGGTCGGCCCGTCCTCCGGATATCGCCATGCGCGGTCGTAGAACGTCACCCCCAATCCGAATAGCCCCACCTACGAGGCCCAGGAGGTCGCCGACGCGGCGGCCGTTCAACGGCATGTCAGCGATAGTCTTGTTTTCGATCAACTGCCCAACCGAAGAAGTCTCACTTTCCAGCATTGGCGCATTGCCAGTTACTTCCACGCGCTCACTTACCGCACCTACTTGCATCGGGATATCGAGCCGCATTGTACGGCCCAGTTCGACAGTAATGTCGCGCCGCATATAAGACTGAAACCCGGCGGCTTCCACCGTGAGCGTGTACTTTCCCACCGGCAGCAAGGGCAACGTGTACTCGCCCAGGTTGCTCGTAGTTGCGCTGTACGCAACACCTGTATCGGTATTTACCAGGTTCAGAGTGACTCCGGCCAGCGCAGCCTGGCTGGGATCCACGACTACGCCCGTGATAGCGCCTGAGGAGGATTGTGCCACTGCAAAGGACGTACAGAGCAGCAAGGTTAAAGCGAGTTGCAACATTGTGTTGCTGAATTTTATCCCATTACCCGCGGTTGACAGGGACCGAAGCGGGTGATAAAAACGCAGGACTGATGGACCGGCGCCTCTTTCTGCAGACATTCGCGGCCGCATCGATGATGCAGGCGCAGAACAACGCGCGCAAGCCAAACATCATTTTCATCCTGATGGATGATCTCGGATGGGCAGACCTGAGTTGCTATGGCAGCCGATTTCACCAGACGCCGCATCTTGACCGTTTCGCTTCGCAAGGCATGCGGTTCACCGAGGCATATGCCGCGTGTCCGGTGTGTTCGCCAACGAGAGCCAGCATCATGACGGGCAGGTATCCGGGCAGGTTGCAGCTGACGAACTTCATCCCGGGGCGCTCGCCCCGTCCGTTTGCAAAGCTTGTGCCGCCTGAGTTTCAGCAGCAGTTGCCGCTTGCCGAGAACACGCTCGCTGAGCGGCTCAAAGCGCAAGGTTATGCGACAGCACACATTGGAAAGTGGCACCTCGGCGGGACTGGATTTACGCCCGATCTACAGGGCTTCGATCTCTCGTTTTCCACTGGCGGAAGGCATCTGGCCGGCACCTGGACTGTTCAGCATCCTCATCAGCCCCGCCCGGAGGAAGATCGGGCCGATCGTCTCACGCTGGAAGCGGAGAGATTCATCGAGGCAAACCGAGCAAGGCCGTTCTTCCTGTACCTGGCACATCACCTTCCGCACATTCCACTCGAAGCCCGGAGCGAAATCAGTGCTCGCTACGAGAAGAAGCAACCTTCCAACGGCCAATACCACCCGGTCTATGCAGCGATGCTGGAGACGTTCGACAGCTTGATCGGTCGCCTGCTGAAGAAGATCGACAATACAGGGCTGATCGGCAATACCGTCGTGATCTTTACGTCGGACAACGGCGGACTCACGGCTCCGGAATTCGCCAATAAGCCGACCACTTCCAACCGGCCCCTGCGGGAAGGTAAGGGACACCTGTACGAAGGAGGGATCCGCGTGCCACTGCTGGTGCGTTGGCCTGGTGTCACAAAGCCGGGCTCGACTACAAGTGAACCTACATCTACCGTGGACTGGGTGCCCACGCTCACCGGTGAAGGCGGCACCGACGGCAAGAGCATACTGCCTTTGCTGCGTGGCTCCGCGCCCTCAAAGCCGCGCCCTCTGTTCTGGCACTATCCGCACTACAGCAACCAGGGCGGAGAACCTGGCGCAGCCGTTCGGCTGGGAGATCACAAGCTAATTCGGTTTTACGCCGATGATCGCAAAGAACTGTATAACCTCCGGGAGGACCCGGGCGAGAAGAGCGATTTATCCGCGCAGCTGCCTGCCAGAACCAAAGAATTGGCCGCGTTGCTTAACAGCTGGCTATCGGATATCGGCGCGGCGATGCCAACAGCGAACCCCAATCATGACCCCAGGCGAGAGACTGAGGGGTTAAGGTGGGTTCCCAGATCGAATGGCTAACGAACTAGAGCTCCGGGGTGAGATGTCGCCGACGAGATGTTCGCGACGTTCCCTGCGCTGCGCCTCAGAGTGCTTCACGGCGCATATTCATTTATCTGACGGTATGAAGTAGTTTGGGATCGCCGCATCGATGCTGGCACAGTTTCGGAGTTCAGATCAGCGTTCCTGACGCGGGCACCGGCCTGCTCGAGTTCACTGCCGGCGGCGACAGGCTGCTCCTCATTCCGATCCACAGAAACGGGCAATTCCGAACCGATGCCGGTTGGGAATACACTCGGCCACCCGAGGCCGGCAAGCGACAGGTCCGATACACTGATGTGAAGCTCAGCGGCGGATGAAAGTGGTGCGATGGATTGGAGACTACAGTGATTAGCCGGCGCGCCCTCCTGAGCGGGGCACCGGCGTTCCTGCAGAGACCACGACGGAATGTACTGTTTCTCTGCTCGGACCAGCATCAGACTGCAGCCGCGGGCTGTTATGGAAACGCCGAAGTTCGAACACCGCATATAGATGAAATCGCGCGATCCGGTGCGCGCTTCGACCGTGCTTACTGTCAGTCACCGGTGTGCGTGCCATCGCGCGGTTCTATCGTAACCGGGGTATATCCGCATACGCACGGGGCGCGGATTCTCCAGGACCCCTTACCCGCCGATGCGCGGACGGTTGCTCACTTCTTCAAAGATC
>DASQEG010000609.1:0-3652 GCA_035633775.1 Bryobacteraceae bacterium | reverse complement strand
GAACGATGTGGAGCGCGGGCAGGTGCTGGCCAAGCCGGGCTCGATCAAGCCGTTCCGGAAGTTCAAGGGCGAAGTTTACGTGCTGAGCAAGGATGAGGGCGGACGACACACGCCGTTCTTCAACGGATACCGTCCGCAGTTTTACTTCCGCACCACCGACGTGACGGGAGTGGCGAAACTGCCGGCCGGGTCGGAGATGGTGATGCCGGGCGACAACGTGCAGCTCGAGGTTGAGCTGATCACACCGGTCGCCATGGACAAGGGTCTGCGCTTCGCCATCCGTGAGGGCGGCCGTACGGTCGGCGCAGGCACGGTGTCGGAGATCATCGAGTAGTTTCGCAGGAAGTAAGAGGACACCATGGCTCGCGAAATCATCACGTTCCAGTGCACTGAGTGCAAGGAACGGAATTACAGCAATACGAAGAACAAGAGAACCACGACAGAGCGCCTTGAATTCAAGAAGTTCTGTCCCCGCTGCCGCAAGCACCAGCCGCACCGGGAAACCAAGTAATTGCTTTCGTCGCACCCCCGGTTGCGTACATCGCAGTCGGGGTGCGATTCTGGTATCGGTGCGTCGGCAGCGATGCACCGGACAGGGGCGTAGTTTCAACGGTAGAACGGCGGTCTCCAAAACCGTGAGTGGGGGTTCGAATCCCTCCGCCCCTGCCATTCAGTTCGAGTCCGCTCCCCGCAAGCACGCGAGTGAGTCCCTGTCCGAGAGGGCCGAAGTGTATCCCTCAGGACAATCTCGGACGGTCAATGGCCCGAAAGAGTAGCTGTGGATTGAAGGCGCCCGTCAATCATGGAAGCGAATACGTTTATGCAGCGCGTTGCGCAGTGGCCGGCTCAAACCCGGAACTACTTCGAAGATCTTCAGGGCGAAATGCGCCGAGTGACCTGGCCATCCTGGAAGCAGGTCCGTGCCACCACGGGTGTTGTTATCGCGGCGGTGTTCGCGTTCGCAGCGTACTTTGCTCTCGTTGACCTGCTGGTTGGCCGTGGTGTGAACAAGCTGTTCGAGGCCTTCACCAAGTGATCATGGAAGAACGCGATCCGAGAGACTTTAAACACGAGCAGGCCGGTGTCGCGAATCCGGAACCGCCGGTCGATGCACCAGCGGCGGCTGCTGAGTTCGTCGATGTACCTGTCAGCAATGACGACGAGCCTGAACCGCCGACCGACGACGTCATGAACTATCCGGGCGACTCGTCAGCGCCCGAGAGCGTTGCTGCCGATGGCGAAGCGGCAGCTGAGGAAGCCGTGACCGCCGACGTCATAGACGACGGCATGAGCTGGTACATCATCCACACCTATTCCGGCTTTGAACGCAAGGTGGCCGAGAGCCTCAAAAGTCGCGCCGATGCCTTCGGATTTGGTAATCAGCTCGGTCAGATTCTGGTCCCCACTGAAGAGGTGGTGGAACTGCGCAATGGCAAGAAGGTGACCAGTACCCGGCTGCTGTATCCCGGTTATGTGCTGGTCCAGATGGCCATCAGCGATGAGATGCGGCACTACATTAAAGACACTCCGCGAGTCACCGGCTTTGTCGGTGGCGGCAGTGACCCGGTGCCCCTTACAGCTGACGAAGTAAACTCGATTCTATTCCGTCAGCAGTCCTCGGCGGAGCGCCCGCGCCCGAAGCTTACATTCGAGCGCAACGAGACCGTACGCATCACCGACGGTCCCTTCTCAAACTTTACCGGCAAAGTGGAAGAGGTCAATACCGAGCGCAACACGCTTCGCGTCATGGTGACCATCTTCGGCCGGTCCACTCCGGTCGAACTCGATTTTCTGCAGGTAGAAAAGACATAAGGTCATGGCAAAGAAAGTTACTGGTCAGGTAAAGTTGCAGATCCCCGCAGGCAAGGCCACTCCGGCGCCTCCTGTCGGTACCGCGCTCGGTCCCCAGGGCGTTAACATCATGGAGTTCTGCAAGGCCTTCAACGCGAAGACAGCGAGCAAGGACAACGAGGGCCTCATCATTCCCGTTGTCATCACGATCTACTCGGACCGCACTTTTACGTTCATCACCAAGACGCCGCCCGTCGCGGTGCTGGTGAAGCGTGCCGTGAGCCTGGCGAAGGGGTCGGCCGAACCCAACAAGAACAAGGTCGGTAAGATTACGGATCAGCAGGTTGAAGAGATCGCGAAGCTGAAAATGCCCGACCTGAACTGCTTTGATGTTGAAGCCGCCAAGCGTCAGGTCGTTGGTGCCTGCCGTTCGATGGGCGTCGACATCGCCTGACACTAGCTGCCCCGCGCTCGTTCCGGTCCCTGTCCGCTGAGGCCAGCGGAGGGACCGGTCTCCACAGGCAATTCCCACCCGAATCGGTCCCGCTTCACGGGTTCCGGAAGAACCACAGCCAGAAGTACTGATCGCCCTCGCCGATTCTATGCCGCGGCTCAAAGCCGCAAGCTTCTGCCATCGCGACTGCTTCAGCGTCGGAGAAAGGAACACCGAGCCAGGTGTCGTCCGGCCGCGTCTCGATGCTCGCATCGCCCTGGACCTGGAATTTGAACAGCGCTCCCGGACGAAGCAGACGATACACCTCACGCACGTAGGAGTAAATCACTTCCCGGCTCGGGATGTGCTGAAAGACGATCGTCGAAAACGCGAAGTCGTACGGGCCAGGCGGCAGGACCGCCAAATCTTTGCCATTGTTGCAGTAGACATGCGCGTTGGGACGGTCGGCGACGGCTCGCTGAGCCTGCGCCACCATCTCGCTGCTCACGTCAACTCCGTGTACTTCGCCGAAGACCCCCGCCAGTGCGCGAGTGATCCGGCCGGCGCCGCAACCGATCTCGATGACGCGCATCTGCCTTGGGTCCCGTCCCTGGCAGACGTTAATCATGTCGTTCAGGATCTGTTCTGCGATGGCGCGCTCACCGGAAGCAAAGAACTCCTCGTCGGTCCACTTGTCCTTGCATGTCGCGACGTAATGGCGCGCATTCTCGCGCGCTCGGGCATCCCAGTCTGCGGCCATCTTGCGCAACTGTTCATCGATTGTGATCGGGGCCTTTGCCATGAAGCGAAACCCTATTGTAGCTGCGATAGTCTGTTGAATGCTCCGGCAAAACCGGAGGAAGGGGAGTCCTGAACATTGGGCAAATTGCGGGAGCTGACGCGGAGTCTGTTTGACATTCGGACGGGCGAGGGATGGCGCGTCTTCTATATGGGGATGTACCTTCTGCTCGTCCTTTTTGCCTATTACATCCTCAAGCCTGTCTCGCGCGGGATGTTTCTGTTCAAGTTCGACATCGATGAACTTCCTTACCTGTACATCCTGATCGCCGCTGCTGGTGGCGTGATGGCTTACGTCTATACAAAGATTGCGATTCACTCCTCGCTCAAGGCTGCGGTCAATTTTTCGACCGCGCTGATGGGCGGCATCCTACTCCTCATCTGGTACCTGCTCGGCTTTGGGTGGCCATGGTTGCTCTACTTCTTCAACGCCTTCGTCAGCTTGTTCAGCATCACGCTTGTATCGCAGGGGTGGATGGTCGCGGCGAACATCTTCACTACGCGTGAAGCAAAGCGGGTGTATGGCCTGCTCGGTTTGGGTGGTGTGGTCGGCGCGGCGTTCGGGGGAACGTTTACGGCCATGGTCGTGCATATCACCGGTACACGAAATCTGCTTCTTGCGAGTGTTGT
>DASQEG010000608.1:0-13795 GCA_035633775.1 Bryobacteraceae bacterium | reverse complement strand
CGGGAACCGCAGGGCGCCCGGAACGACCCCGATGATCGTGTGTGGATCGCCGTTCAACTTCACAACCGAGCCCAGAATGTCGGGACTCGCACCCAGGCGGTGCCATAACCGTTCACTGATCACGGCGGTTCGTATGCGGCCCGGCTGATCATCACCGCGCTCGAACACACGGCCATGCAAAGGCTGAACGCCGAGAAGCGAAAAGAATCCAGCAGTGGCGTAGGTGCCGCTTACCTGTTCTGGCTCGCCACGTCCGCTCCACGTAAAGAATCGGCCGAAGGTGCCGAACGCTGCTGCGTCCGAGAATGCCCTGTCGTGCGTTCGCCAGTCGAGATAATCCGCCAGGGACAGATACATTCGTGGAAAGCCCCTGTCGGCCCCATTCAGATACACCATCGCGATGCGGTCAGCGTCGCGAAACGGCATCGGCTTTAGAAGAATGCAGTTTATGACGCTGAAGATGGTTGTGCTCGCACCGATGCCGAGGGCCAGCGTGGCCACCACAACACAGGTGAATGCCGGGCTCCTCCACAGCGTTCGGATACTGAAACGCGCGTCCTGCCACCACATCGAAAGCCGCTCCTTAATCGAGACAGTGCCGACATCCATCAGGGCTGTCAACCAGAACATGACCACGCCCGGCAGTCCCCGCGTCCGATGAGCCTCGTTCATCTGCTGCTGAACGCACAACATCATCTGGTCGCCGAACTCATCGCGAAAGCCAGCCGGGTATAGCGAAACCAACAGGCGGAACACAACACCGCCCGCGGCCTGCGGCCGTCGCCCGCTCACCGCGAGGGATCCAGCAGGAGACCCGAAGCTCTGGCCTGCCGAACCAGTTCTGCCAGGCGTCGAGCTTCCGCTTCTGCGGCATCACGCCCGTATGAAGTCAGGCCGTAGTACCTGCGTCGGGTGTCACTGCTGGCGTCGGGGCGTTCGTCCAGTTCGCGGATCAGACCGTCTGAGAGCAGCCGTTTCAGCGTTGCGTACAACGTGCCGGCGTGGAGCCGTACGTCTCCGCCCGTCCGCGCCGCCACTTCCTGCATGATGCTGTACCCGTGCCGGTCACTGTCGGCTAGAGAGACAAGAATGTGAAAGGCCACTGGGGGGAGAGGAAGCAGGTTCGCAGGGTCGGACTGCGTCGTCATGTATGCGACAACTATATCTGTGATAACTATAGTTGTCAACAGAACGTTCTAGGACAGGTTGGCGGGCGCGCCGAAGCCGACTCGGTGCGAGGGATTCGCTATAGAATCCGCTGCCCGCGCCGATATGTTTGTCAGGAAAGGATCGCAGGACGTATCTCAGCCAGCCAGTCAATAAAGGAACTCGGCACTTCCATCGTCGATAACCTGCTCTGTCGTACAAGGGCAAAGTCAGCGAAAAGGCCAGTGCGTTTCACCTCGGCCAGAGTGACCGGAGGTTCGACGTGACACTGATACCGCAGCTTAACGGTTGCCGATCGTGGGTCTTTGGGATCGTCGGAGGGCTCGGAGGTCACCACCGCAACGCCGACGATCGCGGAGCTGCCGCCGGTGTGGTGTATAAGAACGCGGTCTCCAGGACGCATGGCCCGTAACGCCCGAACCGCCTGAGGGTTGCGGACGCCGTCCCATGAGGTTTCTCCGTCGGACTGAAGGTGATCGATTGAATAGACTCCCGGCTCGGTCTTGGCCAGGAACCAGCGAGGCTCAGCGCGTGAAGGTGCCATCAGGTTGCCATTGTCCACCAGCAGTCGTAAGGACCAGGATGAGTGCCGTAACCCAAGGTTAATTAAAGGAAATAAGGAACGGAGGGAAGGGCGGGCAGGCCGCCGGCCAGGTTAGAATGGAGTGGTTCCACGGACGGCTTTGCGTGCGATCCAATGCGCGCGCAGCGTCTGACCGCATCGTTCAGGAGCTGTTTCTGCAGATGAAGAAAGCGTCTCAAGTCGTCGTTCGCTCCGTTTGGGTACTAGTCTGTCTGCTGTTAGCGCTCGCCTGCGCTGCCGCAGCTCAGGCGCCTCGCACCGAGGCACAACCCAAGTCTGCTCCGGGGCAACTCGCGCCCGCAACCAGCCCGACGTCAGAGGAAGCTGCCGAAGCCGTCAAGGCGCCGGCCGGTGTACCCGCGATGCCCACAGCAGCACCCGTCGACCCGAAGGCATACAAGATCGGCGCCGAAGATATTCTTTTAATCCGTGTGTGGCGCGAGAACGAGCTGAGCGGGCAAGTGCAGGTGCGTCCCGACGGCAAGATTACGCTCAACCTGATCGGGGAAGTTCAGGCAGCCGGGCTCACGCCGATTGAACTCACGGAGAAGGTAACTCAGGCTTATAGCGATCTTATCAACAAGCCCGAGGTCATGGTGTCCGTGCAGTCAGTTCAGAGCCGTCGTTACTTCATCACAGGTGAAGTCAACAGGCCCGGAAGCTTTCAGCTGGTTACGCCGATTCGGGTGCTTGAGGCCCTCACCAACGCCGGCGGCTTTCGCGAATTTGCAAGTACGAAGAAGATCCGGATCCTCCGTAACGGGAAGACGATCAAGTTCAACTACAACGAAGTCTCTGAAGGCAAGAGGATGGAGCAGAACATCGAAGTCGAGCCCGGAGACTACATCATCGTGCCCTGATCGGAGGGGAACAGAATATGCAGTCTAGTGGAATGGATTCAAATAGTTTGCCGGGAACGCGCGCTCTCGGAATCTCTGATTACATCGACATCGTCCGCCGGCAGAAGTCCTGGATCATCGGTCCCGCCTTTGCCTTCCTGGTTATCTCCGTTGTTGTCGCGTTTCTCTGGCCCGACACTTATGTGTCCACGGCAGTCGTTCGCGTTGTCCCGCCGCAGGTACCGCGGGAGCTGGTTCCGACGAATGTGAACAGCGCCATGTCGCAGCGCATCAACGCGATGTATCAGCAGATCTCCAGTACGAGTGAACTGACGAACGTCCTGAACACGTACAACCTCTACCCCAAAGAGCGGAATCGCAAGCCCGATCAGGACCTTGTGGAACAGCTTCGCAGGAGCATTCGCATCAGCAACGTCGCCTCTGTGGCACGCGCTGGTCGCGATGAAGAGGTAGCAGCCTTTCAGGTCTCGGTCACGTACGAGAACAGGCACCTGGCGCAGAAAGTCGCCGAGCACGTCGTTGGACGATTCATCACCGAGAACGCGCGTGAGCGAACCAGTCAGTCGGCTATGACCACGGACTTTCTCCGGGATCAGGTGCAAGCGGCAAAGACCGATCTCGACGCACTCGAATCAAAGCTTGCTTCCTTCCGGCAGAGCTTCCAGGGGCGGCTACCGGAGCAGAGCGCACAGAATGCGATGCAGCTGAACGCGCTTGAGCAGCGCCTTGCGAACATCCACGCGGCAGCGTCCAGAGTGGCCCAGGAAAAGATGCTGCTCGAGTCCGACATGCGGACCATCAAGACGCAGCGCGCGACGCTGGTTCCCACGCCGGAACAGACGATGGCGCGGAAACGGAACTCGCGTCTCGACCAGCTTGAGAACGAGGTCCTGCGCCTCGAGACGGTGCTTGCCTCTTACCGCGAGCAGTACAAGGAGAACCACCCCGATGTGAAGCGTGTAACTGCTCAGCTGAACATCGCGCGAAAGGTTCGGGACAAGGTTGCGGCGGAAACGGAGAGCCAGCACGAAAAGGATTCTGCCGCCGCCAGCACCCGCCGCGGTGATCCGCTGTTCGAGCGTGAATCGCGAGAGCTCGACCTTGCGATGGACAGGATCCAGGCGCAGCTCGAGGCGAAGAAGCATGAGGCCGAGGCATACAACAAGCAGGTAGCTGACACAGAGCGGCAGATCCGCACCGTGCAATCGAAGATTGAGTCCGCACCGGCAAGCGAACAGCAGTATTCAGACCTGCTTCGTGAGCAGGCGCTTGCGAAGATGCGCTTCGAAGAAATGAAGCGCAAGCAGAACATGTCGACAGTCGCTACGGAACTGGAGCGGAGGAATCAGGGAGAAACGCTCGAGTTGCTCGACAATGCTTCTCTGCCGATGACGCCTACTGAACCTAACCGGCTGATGATCATCGGTGCGGGTACAGCTGCTGGAATCGTCTTCGGTCTGATCGTGGCCGGAGCGCGCGAAGCCAGAGATACGTCTCTGAAAAACCTCAAGGATGTGCGTGCGTACACGCAGCTTCCTGTGCTCGGCAGTATTCCGTTGCTGGAGAACGATCTGGTCGTTCGCCGGCGCAGGCGTATTGCCTGGCTCGGCTGGTCCACGGCTTGTCTGTGCGGAAGTTTAGTGATGACCGGATCGGTCGTGTACTACTCCACGACGAAGGTCTAGGAGGCCCAAATACATGAGTAGAGTTCACGACGCATTGAGACGGGCCGAACAGCTTGCTGCACAGTCGGCCGCCAGTACTCCGGCACCCCCCGCCGCCACTCAGGCGGTTGCTACCGAAGATGGCTCGGTGTCAGTGGGCACCGTAGTCGCCGCAACGCCAGTGGCCCCCGCTCGCCGGGTGAGCCCTACACCGGAGCTTCTAACGAAGATCCGGCAGATACCGTTTACGCCGTCGCCGGATGCGCATCTCATCAACCTCTACAAAGCCAGTGACGCACCAGCCGAGGAGTTCCGGTCTCTGCGGACGCGCCTGAATCACCTGCAGTCCCTGCAGCCGCTCCATACGGTGGTGATTACCAGCCCGTCACCGGCCGAGGGAAAGAGTTTCGCGGCGGCGAACATCGCGATTACTCAGGCTCAGCTCAGCGGAAACCGAACCCTTCTCATTGATTGCGATTTCCGGCGCCCGATCATCCACAGCTTCTTCCAGACGGATCGCTCTCCGGGCCTGACGGATTACATCCAGGGCACCGCGACACTCGACGACTGCCTGCGCCGGATCGAAGAAAGCGAGCTGTACATTCTGCCCGCCGGTTCAGCGGTCGTTAACCCACTCGAACTGCTAAACCGCATCGAGATGAAGCAGCTCATGGACCAGCTTTCAACAGTCTTCAACTGGGTACTGCTGGACAGCCCACCGCTCCTTTTTGCTGCTGATGCCAATCTGCTGTCCACCTTGAGTTCCGGGACGGTTCTGGTCGTCCGGATCGGGTCCACCACAGTCGATTCGATCACCCGCGCAATGCAGTCTCTTTGCCATAACAACGTTCTCGGCATTGTTGCGAACGGGGCCCGCAGAGGGGAGCTGTACAGCAAGTACACTTACTACCACTCGTACTACTACACGGGGCCTGAAGATACGCCTGCCGAACAGCAGGAAGCGCCGAAGCAGGCCTAGACAGGTAATCGTATGAACCACCGGGCGGTGGCTGCCGCAGTCTGCAGCCTTTCGCTGATTCTCCTTTTCGCAGCAGGAGAACCGGGCGCAGCAGATCGACTCGCAGGTCACCGGAACCTCGGCAAGGCATTCTACGAGAATCCAACCACGGCGAAAGAGGCGGTCGAAGAGTTCCGCAAGGCCTTTCAGCTGTCGCCGAACTCAAATCGCGAGAAGCTGAACTACGCGCTCGCACTGCTTCGTGCGGGCTCGGTCGATCAGGCGGTCAAACTTCTGCAGGAAGTCCAGGAGGCCGAACCTTCCCTGCCTCACACCTGGTTCAACCTTGGCATCGTGTGGAAGAAGGCGGGCGAAACAGAGCGTGCCCTCGCGCAGTTTGCGAAGCTCGCAACCATGGCGCCGTCGAATGCGATCGTACGGTACAACTACGGCGCACTTCTACGAAGCGCCGGCCGTTTAAAAGAAGCAATGACCGAGTTTGAGACTTCCTCCAAGCTCGACCATTCACTCGCCGCACCCCACTTTCAGCTCTTTAATCTTTACCGAACGGGCGGCCGTCCCGATGAAGCCAAACAGGAACTGGAGCGCTTCCAGCAGCTGAAGAAAACTCAGGAGGGAGCTCCCAGTCCGGAGGACGTTGAATGGACCGATTTCGCTGAGGTCTACGATCCTCCACCTTCGCCGTCCGCTGAGCTTCCGCCGCTCGAGCCCGTGTACCAGCCCGGCAGCACACCCGCGGCGAGCGTTGAACTGAGTGCCGCGGTGCGAGCCGATTTCGACAACGATGGAGCTGCCGACGCACTCGTGCTTACTCAGGAAGCGGCTACGATCCACAAGAACCGGGCGGGCAAATTCACGGCCCAGGCTCCACTCGCATCGGGTGCATGGCATGGCGCTGTCGCGTTCGACTACGACCATGACTACGATCTTGACCTGCTGCTGCTTGGTCGTGAGCCGCGGTTGATGAGAAACGCAGGCGCGGCCGGCTGGCAGGATCGTACGGCAGACATCCCGTTCGATAAAGCCTGCGAGCCCCTCTCGGCCACTTCATTCCGCGTCGTACCCGATACGAAAGGCTTCGACCTGGTAATCTCCTGCCGTAATCGGGAGGCCATCCTCTACCGCGACGCGCTTCTCGGCAAATTCGCCGCCGAACCCACGCCGCTGCCCGCAGGAGCTGAGCATCTCGCAGCGGCCGATCTCGACAACGACGGCACGCTCGACCTGCTCTTCGTGCGCGATGGAAACATACAAGTTGCGCGAAACACAGGCCGGGCCTTTGCAGCCCCTGCACCGGCAGGGCAGACCGTGACAGGCCGGTATGTCGTAACCGACCCCGACCTCCGTGGCAGACCCCGGACGTACGGGGGCACGACAAGCTGCGCGCCCGTCGAGGCCCGGGACTTCGATAAAGACGGACGTGAGGATGTGCTTTGCTCGGAGAACGGCAAGTTCCGCTGGCTGATGAATCGAACACCAGTAAAGGACCGGAACTGGATAGCCGTCAGTCTTGAAGGGGTCCGGAGTGCAAAACTGGCGTCAGGCGCGGAGGTCGAGGTCAAGGCCGGAGCGCTGTATCAGAAGCGGCAGTACGATGGCGCACCTCTGGTTTTCAGCCTGGGTTCAGCAAAGACGGCCGACACCGTTCGGATCACATGGCCGAACGGCCTCATTCAGAACGAGACCGCTCAGCCTGCCGGCCGCGTGCACCACTACAAGGAAGCTCAGCGTCTGTCGGGCTCGTGCCCGATCGTCTGGACGTGGAATGGTTCCGCATTCCAGTACATAACCGACATTCTGGGCGTGGCCCCGCTTGGCGCGAGTTCCGGGGACGGCAGCACATTCCCGGTGGACCCGGACGAGTACATCCAGATTCCTGATGGCGCACTGGCAGCCAAACAGGACGGCACCCTCGAGATACGCATGACGGAGGAGTTGAGTGAGGTGGCGTATCTGGATCGTGTCCGCCTCCTCGCCATCGATCATCCAGACGGGACCGCTCTCCTGACGAACGAGAAGTTCAAGAGCCCGCCTTTTCCCGACTTCCGCCTTTTCGCTACCGGCCGGGCAATTGCGCCGGCAACGGCAAGGGACGCGAAAGGTAACGACGTCCGCAGCCGAATCCTCGCCGTCGACAACACGTACCCCGATCGCTTCGAGCGCGATATGAAGGGTCGCGCTCGGGAACACAGCCTGCAGCTTTCTTTCGATGGCGAAGCGGCAAGCCTCCGCCGGCCGGTTCTTGTCCTTCACGGCTGGGTTGACTGGGCGGACGGCAGCACCTTCCGAGGTGCATCTCAGGAAGGCGGCGCTGGATTTATTCCGCCGCGACTTGAAGCGCGAGGCGCGGACGGCGTCTGGCGCACGGTTCTGGAAGATATGGGCATGCCCGCCGGGAAACCGAAGACGATCGCAGTCGATCTCACGGGCAAACTTCCGCCGGGCAACCCGGAACTTCGCATCGTTACAAACCTCTGTGTGTACTGGGACAGGATCGCGCTTGCTGAAGACACAGGTGCTGACATGTCCTCTCACGAAGCGCGGCTGACGTCAGCCACGCTCCGCTTCCGGGGCTTCTCTCCCAACTACGTACATCCCGAGCGCCGCCAGCCGGAACAGTTCCGTTACGAGGGAGCACGGCCCTCCTCCATGTGGAACCCGACTCCGGGCCTGTACACCCGGTTCGGGGACGTACTGGAACTGGCGCTCAAGGCCGATGACACACAAGTCGTGATCGGATCGGGAGATGAGTTGCTCCTGCTTTTCGACGGCCGTGAATTGCCGGCGCTCCGCCCGGGATATCGGAGAAGTTACCTCTTCGGAGTCGACGGATGGGCCAAGGACCGGGATCCGAACACGGTTCACGGCCAATCGGTTCTCCCGCTCCCGTGGCGCGGAATGAAGAATTATGGCGACCCGCTGCCCGACACGCCCGAACATCGGGAGTGGCAGAAGCGCTATCTGACCCGGCCAGCCTTGCGTCCGCTGCGTCCACTCACGTAACGGGACCGGGATTGAACAGAGCGAGCGCGTTTCCAAGGCCCCACTTCTCGGCCCAGGTTCGCTGGCGGCCGCTCGCCACGTCGAGAATCATCCGGAACAACTGCTCGCCCGCTTCCGCTACGGTGGTCGCACCGGTCGCGATCGGGCCGGCGTCAAAGTCGATCAGGTCGGGCCACTTCTCCGCCAGTGCCGTCCGCGACGACACTTTGAGCACCGGCACCATGGACAATCCGTAAGGTGTTCCTTCACCGGTCGTGAACACGTGCATGTTCATCGACGCCAGTTGCTGTGTCCCGCAGATAAAGTCACTGGCCGGAGTGGCAGCAAACACCAGCCCGCGCATGGTCACCTTCTCGCCGTGACTGGCCACGCCCTGAATTGCGGAACTGCCCGATTTCGCAATTGAGCCGAGCGCCTTTTCAAGCACGTTGGCGAGCCCTCCGCGCTTATTGCCGGGCGTGGGGTTCGCGCTTCGGTCCGCGCTGCCTCGCGCCAGGTACTCGTCGTACCATTGCATCTCCCGAATCAATGCACGCCCGACGTCGGCCGTGGCTGCGCGTGGCGTCAACAGATGTACTGCATCCCGAACCTCGGTGACTTCGGAGAACAGCACGGTAGCGCCGGCTCGGACCAGGAGGTCGGCTGCAGCCCCCACGGCCGGGTTGCAGGTCACACCCGAAAACGCATCGCTGCCGCCGCACTGCAGCCCGACGACAAGCCCTGAAGCCGGGCAAGGCACCCGCGGCCGACGGTCAAGCTCAATCAGCCGCTTCTCCGCTGCTTCAAGCATTGCAGTCACGACCTCGCTGAACCCGCGATGGTCCTGAAGGCGAAGCACACCGTAGTTGTCCAGCACGGGCAGCAGGCGCGATGGCTGAAGCTTCTCACATCCGAGGCTCACCACCAGCGGATCGCCACCGAAGTTTGCGTGTCTGCTGATGTGGCGGAGTGTCGAAATGGGAACCGCCGCGCCGGGCGCGTCGATGGCAACACCACAGCCGTACGTGTGCGTCACTGCGACAACATCGTCGACGTTGCGGTATCGCGGCAGAATCTCCTGCCGGATTCGCCGAACCGCATGATCCACCGTAGGAGCGACACACTGCACGGTCGTCGTGATGCCCAGGAGGTTGCGCGTCGCGAATGTTCCGTCTGCGTTTGCGAATCCATCGAACGTGCAGCCCTCGATGGGCGGCAGTTTCGCCGGAACCTGCGTCGCGAGCGGCAGCCTGTCGAGCGGAGGCGGTTCCGGAGTGTGCAGCATGTCATGGCGCACCCATGCGCCGGCCTCAATGGCCGCGATCGCATAGCCGATCGTGTGCCCATAGCGCACGACCGGCTCACCGGATCCGATCCTTGTCAGGGCGATCTTGTTCGATTGCGGAATCGGTTCGAGTGCTCTGAGGCCGGACTGGAACTCATCGCCTGCGCGCACCCCGTCCGGATCCAGGATTAGCGCTGTATTGTCTTCCGAGTGGATGCGAACGTACGGGTACGGCAATCCTCATGATATGCTCACCCGTTCCAGGAGGTTGTGATTCCACCGTGCGCCAGGTGAACGCAATGACTCGTCGTACTCTCCTCGGCACAGCAGCGGGGGTGACGGCCGCAAGTGCCATGATGCGGATGCGTGAGACGCTGATCGACACCCATATCCATCTCTTCTCAGAGGATCAGCGCAGGTTTCCCTTCAGCGCCAATGGCGTCTACAAGCCCGAAGCGCGCCCGCTGAAGCCTTATCTGGAGTTTGCCTCCGATGCAGAGCTTACCGGCGTCGTCATCGTTCATCCGGAACCGTACCAGGATGATCATCGCTACCTTGAGCACTGCTTTCGCAATGAGCCCTTTCCGGGTTTCTTCAAAGGAACCTGCCTCTACGATCCCATTGCGGCGGACACACCCGACCGGATGGCCGAGCTGGTCCGTCGTCACCCGAAACGCATCATCGCGCTGCGCATTCACGTAAACCGCACTCGCGGCGAAAAGCCGACCGTCAGTGGACCCATTCGGGACCGTGACCTGATGCACCCGGGAATGCGAACCGCGTGGCGCAAGGCACACGACCTCGGCCTCGCGATCCAGATGCATACGATTCCGCTTCATGCGCCTGAGATCGGCCGCCTCGCACGGGACTTCTCCGATACAGTCGTCGTCATCGACCATCTTGCTCGTGCGGGACAGGGCACTCCCGAAGAGTACGACCGCGTTCTTGAACTGGCCAAGCTGCCTAAGGTAGTTATGAAGTTCTCCGGCGTGCGTTACTCGTCGAAGCAGGACCCGCCACACCGGGATGCTGCGCCTCTGATCCGCCGTACCTATGACGCTTTTGGCCCCGACCGGATGATCTGGGGCGGACTCGGTATGACTATGGCCGAGTTTCGGCGCAATCGCGATACGTTCGACACGCTCCTCGGGTTTGCTTCGGCGGCGGATCGCGCGAAAATAGCCGGTCTTACCGCCACACGCCTGTTTGGCTGGACGCCCGCTAGCGGACGGTGAGTGAGCGAACGCGCAGGTCACGAAACTCGATCTGGGCGTCTTCGCTATGGATCTGGAGTCCGATGCGACCGGGCTGCAAATCCGGTCCACTTAGGCGGTCATACTCGGCTACGGTCTCGCCGTCAATGCGGACGAGACAGCGTGAGCCTTCTACACGCACCTGCAGAAAGAACCAGCGCTCCTCAAGATCAGCAGCTATCCGGCTTCGCTGCTTGCCATAGACCGAACCGGTCGGATAAACGGCGTCTGGCGGCGAGTATACCTGAACCTCGAAACCCCTGTGCTTCCTGCTGTCCGGCCACCCACGGAAAAACAGTCCGGCGTTCACGCGATTCCGGCTCCGCACCAGACCCGAAAGTTCGAAGTCCTGCAGCACGGGCGGCGCATAGAGGATTCCGTGTCCGTTGGCGCCAATGATCACGCCTTCGTGCACGGACCAGGTTCCCGCACCTCGCAGATGCCAGCCCGTCAGACTGCCGTTCCTGAGCAACGAACTGTCCTGATCGACTCCGCCGAGGTCTTCGAGATGGATGTTGCGGACTCCATAGCCGTGGCCGAGATCCGGAAATCCGATGAAGCCCTGGTAGCGGCGAAGGCTCAACTCTCTGTCCGCGGACAAATTCACGTCCTGCACGACGGTGCCGTCGATTGTCACATGAAGACGGTCTTCCCGGAGCACGATCTCAGCCCGATGCCACTCGCCATAGCTGGTGGGCAGACGCGACGAAGGTGGGCGTACGCCCGCGATGGCCCCTGTTATGTAAGGTGTGATGTTCTGATGAAAATCGTGGCCAAGAAACACCGCAATGCCAGACTGCATCGGACGGCCAAGCCGGGGAGCGCGCAGGATTACCGCTGCTTCGGCCCATTGCGCGAGCTTGTACTCGAAGCTTAAGCGGAAGTTGCGATACTCCGCTACAGTATGCAGCCAGTTTGGCGGGAAGCCGCGGCCTGAGACGACGATTGCGGCGTCGTGGACCGAGAAGGTAGCTCGGTCGCCTTCATGCACCCATCCAGTAAGGTCCCGACCATTGAAGATGGGAGCAGCCGCGAGCAAGAGCACGGCTGCCCCGATCATCGTCTACAGCTTCACTCGCTGGTGGTCGGTGGCCTCGTCGGCGTACGACTTGCCCGTCGTGACAGCCTTGGCAAAGCCGATCATCTGCACCAGCTTGCTTGAAGGCGAGTCCCAATATTCGGCCTTCTCGGCGTCGACCAGAATCAATCCAAGATTTGGATCGTCGAGCCCTTTCGGGAACCACGCTTTCAATGCCGGGTTCCAGAGTTCTTTCGCTTTTGCCGGATCCTGAACGAGACGCGCCCTCCCCGACAGGGAAACATAGCGCTCGTCCGAAGGCGATGAGTACGAAACGTTGACGTGCTGTTCGCGGCTGATCTCGCTCACCTTGGCGGTGTCCAGCCACGTAAAAAACCAAAGCTGGCCATCGAACTCGACATCCTGTGTGTACATCGGCCTGCTTCGCAGTGAGCCGTCGGGCTCGATGGTCGTAAACATCGCGACGCGGATGCCCTTGATCAACTCGCCCAGCTTTCGTACGTTCTCTTCGTTGGTGCGCTGTTCCATGTTTGGGTTCTCCTCAGAGTCTTGCGGATTCCTCGGCAATGGCCGTCGCGGTTGCTTCAATCACGGCTGCAATGCGCAACGATGCGGCCACATGCTCCTCAGTCAGCCCCTTCTCCCGCACAGTCTTCTCGTGAGCTGCAACACAGGCCGGACAGTTGTTGATGGCCGAAACGGCGGTGCACCACAGCTCGAAGTCGGTGTGATCGGCGCCATGCGTACGAAGCGTTTGCATTCGAAGCCGCGCCGGGGTCGACTGGTACTTGTCATTGTTCGTAAGATGCAGGAATCGGTACCAAACGTTATTCATTGCCATCACCGCCGCAGCAGTTTTCGCCGCGCTCACCGTTTGCTCGTCGACATTCTGCAGAGCCTCGGCCTCGATCGCACGAATCACCGCGGGAGTCCTTGTTGTCACGGCGCATGCGACTGCGGTGCCCCACAGCTGCGTTGGCGTCAGTTCCGTCTGCTTCAGAACGTTGCCCAGGTTGATGCGAACGTCCTTCGCATACTGGGGAATGCTTTCCATCAGTATTTCCAGTGACATGTGATGAAGATTGGAGCTGCGCACCCGGTACGCAGCTCCAGCCGGTTCAGACTTTCAGCGTCTCCTGACCTTTCTGCCAGTTGCACGGGCAAAGCTCATCTGTCTGCAAAGCATCGAGCACGCGCAGGACATCGTCGACATTGCGTCCAACCGACAGGTCCGTGACGGCTACAAAGCGGATGATTCCGTCCGGATCGACGACAAACGTGGCGCGCTGGCAGACGCCCTCCTCCGGATCCAGAATGCCGAGTTCCTCCGAAAGCTCCCGCTTCACGTCGGCCAGCATCGGGAAAGGCAGGTTGCGCAGGTCGTCATGATTGTTGCGCCACGCGAGGTGCACAAACTCGGAATCGGTGCTGCCGCCGATGACTTGTGTGTCACGGTCGACGAACTCGCGATTCAGCTTGCCGAAAGCGGCAATCTCCGTCGGGCAAACAAAAGTGAAGTCCTTGGGCCAGAAGAAGTACACCTTCCACTTGCCGGCGAAGCTTTCGTTCGTGATGGTTTCGAACTCTTTGCCTTTATCGAGGCTTACGGTTGCCTTGACAGAGAACTCGGGAAAGCTATCTTTCACTCCAAGCATTTAGATAATCTCCTTGTAGATTGATCAGCGATGCGGCGCTTCGGCCGCACAGACTTCGCACAGTCCCTGAAACTCGACGCTCACGTGGCGCAGGCTGAAGCCGGCCAGCGCCCCAGGCTGACAGTGAACGTAGTCAACAACATTCGTGGGTACATCCCGTATGCTGCGGCATCGAATGCATACGGCGTGGAAGTGGTGGTCCTGGTTGGTCTCCAGCCGCGACGATCCGTGGTGGAGGCTTACTTCCCGAATCATTCCATGCTCGACAAACGTCCGGATGTTCTTGTACACCGTTGCAAGCGAGATCGAAGGGATCTTTTCCCTTACC
>DASQEG010000607.1:0-3932 GCA_035633775.1 Bryobacteraceae bacterium | reverse complement strand
AACTTTCTGCCGCTCCTCCGGGTTGAGATCCTGCATCTGCTTGCCGGCAAGAGCCTTCTGCATGGCATCACGCATCTTTTTGCGATCTTCCTCGCTCAGGCTGGCCATCGCACCGCCAGCTGCGCCGCCCGCTCCGCCGGGCCCTCCTGGCCCGCCCATGCCGAGCATCATGCGCCGCCCACCACCTTCGCCGCCCCCCGGGCCGCCAGGAGCCGCACCACCTGGGGGCGCACCGCCGGGCGCTGCACCACCGGGCGCTGCACCACCCGGGGCTGCACCACCCGGGGCTCCGCCACCAGGAGCTCCGCCGCCGGCCATCATTGCGCCACCCATCATCATCGGAGCGCTGAAGGACTGTGTCGGAGGCTTGCGCCGGTTTGCTTCAGCCTGCGCCATGATCTTTGCTACGTGTTCCGGTTTAGCGCCGAGACCGGAGAGCAGTTCCTTCATGTCGATTGCGAAAACGACATCGAACTTCTTGGCAGGATCTCCGGAGAAGATGTTGGCGGTTGCCGTGCCGCTCATGTTCTTGATCGAACCCCGAAAGACCTTGTCGCCCACGGCATCGAGCCGGATGAGTACGTTCTGACCTTCCTTGAGGTTGGCGCGGTCGAGTTCGCCGACTTTGGCAACTACCTCAAGCTCGGAAAGGTCGAGCACATCGGCTACCGGCATCCCAGGCTGCACCTGATCGCCCTCGCGAATATCCGGGATGGTCATGCCGGGGAAGAACATGCCCTGGCGATTCTGACGAATGGCGACGAGGCCGGCCATGGGAGCCAGCAGCTTCACCTGCAGCAGGCGCTGACGCTCGCGCGTCATCTCCATCTGCGCTTTGCGCTTGCGCTCGTTCAGCACGGCCATTTCTGCCTGTGCCTGCTCCCGCCGCGACTGGACGTCCGCCTCGTACTGCTTCAGGCGGCGCCGTGATTCTTCAAGGTTCAGCGTGTTCCGTCGCTGATCAATGGCCGGAAGCAGCTCGTTGCGCTTCACTTCGAGCTCGGAGCGGCGAACTGCATAACGCGCGCGGAGCAGCTCCACCTGATCCTGATTGTCGCGAATGGCGAGGTCGGCCTGAGCCTTGCGCATCTGTTCGTCGATCTGGTCAAGCTCAAGCTGCTTTTCTTCGATTCGGGATTCGACTTCAGCATCGTCGAACTCGACGATCAGGTCCTTTTCCCTGGACAGCGAGCCGAGGGAAGCCATGCGTGTCACCTGCACCGTTCCGAACAGATTCGGTGCGATCAGGGTCGCAGAGCGGACGGCCCTGAGTTCGCCGCGTGTGTACGTCCTTACGACGACGTCTCCCCGCCGGACCTTCGTGGAGGCAATTTGCTGCTGCCGCTGTGGCATCTGCTGGAACAGCGTGTACCCGCCGTAAGCCGCACCTGCAACAACCGCCAGAATGATAAGTCGGATGACCAGCTTCTTCATCGATGTCCCCTACAGCTTCTTCGCCCGGCGTGCAGCTTCGATCGGGTTCTCAAGGGCGATCACCTCGCCTTCCTTAAGTCCGCCGAGCACGACAATATCGGTATCGTTGCGCTTGCCCACTTCGATCTGCCGGATCACGAAATCCTTGCCCTTTTGCACGTAAACGGCGGGCTTGCCCTGATGCGTGAAGCTGGCGCGCGCCGGGATCATCAGGCGCTGTGGCTCGCTCTCAATCACGATTTCGGCGGTCGCGCTCATGCCCGGACGGAGCCGGTCGTCCAACTGCTTCAGTGTGGCCCTTGCCGGAAATGTCTTCTCGCTCAAACCCATGCCGCGATACTGCACGGCCGCGATCGGGCTGATCCAGTCCAGTGCTGCCGGCAGTTCCTTGTCCGCGACAGCGTCGACACGGACCCGAACATTCTGACCGAGTGCCAGCTTACCGCGATCGACTTCTTCCAGCTTCAACTCGATGCGCATGTGTGAAAGATCCGGAATCTCAGCGATTGAGGCACCTGTCCATGCGCGATCACCTTCCTTGAAGGGTGGCGGAGCCGAACCGAAGTTTCCCTGAGCGCGGAAGTTCGAAAGAATGTTGACGATGCCGTCCTGCGGTGCCCGGAGCACCATCTTCGACAAATAGCCCTTGGCCCTGTCTACGTCCCGCACCGTTTTATCGCGCCTCTGTGCGAGGCGCACCAGGTCAGCATCCTGTGTCGTCTTGTGCGCATCGACGACGGTTTTCGCTACCTTCAAGTCGCCTTCAGAAACTCCGACGTCAATCCGGCTCTTGGCACCCTCGATCTGCGACACGACCTCGGCCTTACTCGCCTCCAGCCGTGACCGCTCAAGGTTGTACTCGGCGGTCATCATGTTCATGCCGTCCTGCTCGTCGACAATTCGGTGCGAAGCTTTCGTCTGCACGATCTCGCTGTCAACGGTGCGGACCGTAGTGTTGCGTTCCAGCAGGCTTTGTTCCTGCTGGGCAGCGTCAAACTCGACGACGACATCGCCCTTGCGAACCGGCTTGCCGGATTCCGCCAGCCTGACGATACGCGGCTCAGGCACCTGAGGTGCGCTGAGAAAGACGGAGTTAACGCTGCGGATCTCACCGCGGGTCTTAACGGCAATTACGAACTCGGCACGCCTGACCTTCGTCACGGGCACTTCGACCTCAGTGGTGGTCGTGCTGTAACGGTACGCGCCGTAGGCCCCGGCACCCAGCACCGCAAGACCGACAGCCATCAGGATGATGCGTTTTTTCTTGCCGCCTACCTGGCCGATCCGTTGCTTCGGCTTCAAATCCTTCGACATTCTCTCGCTCCCTCTCCGGCAGCGCCGGAGCAATACACACTACCAGGGTGAGGACCGCCTGCACGGTCCAACGTGAACTCAAATCCGCTAACCCGTTTAAAATCGGGGCTACGTTGTGCCCGAAGCGCCTGACGATGTCACCGGCGGCTGCTCCAGTGCAACGACCTCACCCGGGCGGAGTCCGCTGCGAATGGCAACTGTAAGGTTGTTGGAGAGCCCGAGCCGAACAGGACGGCGCTCCCAGCCTTCGCCATTCTTCACATAAACAACGGGTGCGCCCGCGGCGCCTTCCCGGAAAACTGCCGCAAGCGGAGCCACAGCTGCTGCCTGTTGCTCAGACTCGATCTCTACGTCGATGCTGACCGAAAGGTCAGGGATCACACGCGGGTCCATCTTGTCCAGCTTGAGAACCACTGGGATCTCTTTGACGTACTGCGCCCTCGCGCCGCCCTGCTTTGTCATCGCACCAAGCGCGAAAATTCGCGCAGGAAGTTCAAGACCCGGGAACGCGTCGAAGCGGACGTTTGCTTTCGCGCCTACGCGCAGGCTGTCAGCGTCCACCTGGTTCACTGTCGCGTTCACCACCATAGACGAGGTATCGACGACCTGCATGAAGCGCATGCCGGGCCACAGCTGGTCACCGGCCTGAATTTGCGCAAATTCTGAGCCCCGGAACATTGTTTGCATCACGACGAGGCCGTCAATCGGCGCCTTCATCACCATGCGATCTGCGTTGTTCTCGGCGCGCTGCAGCTCGAGTCTCGCCTGGCGAAGTTCCAGGTCCGCGGTCTTGACCTGCGAGGCGTACTTCGAGTCAACAAACTTGACTTCCGCGAGCAGCTGCTTGTACCGGGCTTCGGCCTCTTCGGCGGTGAGCTTCAGACGCTCCGTATCGATGGTGCCCATCACCGGGATCGTCTTGAGATCCAGCCGTGCCTTGTCCAGAGCCGACCTGGCGTTCTCGATGCTCTGCTGGTGCGCCTTTTTCTGCACCTCAACTTCGGCCTGGAGCTTGCGGAAGCTGGCCTCCATCTGCGCGTAAGCGGCACGGTAATCTTCAAGCCGATTGAGCATGTACTGCCGGTCGAACTCGGCGACAACCGCACCTTTTTTAACGTAGATGCCGCCGGGGACTGCGCTCTGGAGCACGAGGCTGAACTCGCTGCCACCCCCACCACCACCGC
>DASQEG010000606.1:0-1764 GCA_035633775.1 Bryobacteraceae bacterium | reverse complement strand
CCTGGGATTCAACGACTTTTCTCTCTTCGGGCAGCAGTCCGGCCGAAACGGTGTCGTGAATGACGTAGTGGCTTGCGAGCGTAAAGAAATCTACGTTCTGCTTCAGGCGGTCCGGCTCAGGCAGCAGGTGCTCGTGAGTGTCGACGGGTTCGACGGCGCGCACCGCCTTTAGCAGTCGCGAATACAGCTGCTGAGACTGGGCGGCGTTCGCAAGAACGGGCAGGGCAAGAAAGGCTCGGCGGCGCATCTCAAAAGCTGCGGACAGGCATCGTTACCAGATCGTCGATCCGCATGGTCTCCTTCATTACGTAGGGTTCGCCGTACCGCACCCCGATCAGATTTCCGTAGTATCGGGCGATGCCTGCAAAGCGCTCCCGAATCTCTTCCGCATGAGGGAACAGATCCGATCCGGCCTGCTGTGCACCGTACTGTGACGAGTAGCAGAACAGCGCCTCCATCCGCCTGTCGAACTGACGCGTGATGTCAAGTACAAAGCTCGGTTCGACCTTGCTGTACGCAGACGCATAGACGATGGTGCGAGGACGTCCCGGATCGGTACTCGGATCGAGCTTGCGCAGCCCGGCCAGAAAGCTGGCATCGAATCCGAGCTGTGCCGCGTGATAGTGGTCGGGATGGCGGGCTTCGGTCCAGGGCAGGATCACCGTCGTCGGCTTGAGGCGCCGGATTTCCATAGCAAGCTTTTCCCGTGCGTCGGGTGTATTCATGACTCGGGTGTCAGGGAACTGCATGTTTGCCCTGTGCGAGACTCGCAGGACCTTTGCGGCCGCAGCCGCTTCCTGCAGGCGTATTTCCGGTGTGCCGCGAGTACCCATCTCTCCCGACGTCAAGTCGACGATGGCTGTCCGGTACCCAGCCTCGGCGGCTCGCAGCAGAGCACCGCCGCACGTCTGCTCGACGTCATCCGGGTGGGCCGCGATCGCAAGCAGATCTACCATCGCAGGTCGCGCCTGTGCCGGTACCGCTCTCTTGTGCCAAGAAGGAATATCAGAAGCATGCCGACGACAAAGCCGCCCACGTGGGCAAACCAGGCCACCCCGCCGCGCGAGACCTGCGAGTACCCGACCGACCCTACCCCACGGAAGATCTGGATCGCGAACCAGTAAAGAAGCATGAGCGCGGCGGGAATTTCGATCGTGGTGAAGAAGATGAAGATGGGCAGCAGTGCGAAGATGCGCGAGTGCGGAAACTTGACCAAATAGGCGCCCATGACCCCCGCAATTGCACCACTGGCACCCACGGTGGGCACGCGCGAGTTCGGATTCAGGTAAGCGTGCACGAGCGCCGCGGCAACTCCGCTGGCCAGGTAGAACAGGATGTACTTCCAGCGGCCGAGAACATCTTCGACGTTGTCGCCGAAGATCCACAGGAACCACATGTTGCCGATCAGATGCATCCACCCGCCATGCAGAAACATGGAGGTGATCAGGTCGGTGTTCTGCAGGCGCTCGGGGATGACACCATAATGCGCGATGAACTGGTTCAGCTGCCAGCTGTCCAGGCTGATCTGGTGCAGGAAGACGGCCACGTTGACCGCAATCAGCGCCAGCGTCACTACCGGGAACGAGCTGCTCGGCTGAGTGTCGCGCAGAGGGATCATACCGAGACCGGACGGGCTGCACCTGTTTCGTAGTCTCTGTGGGAACGACGTTCGGCACGATGCATGAGAGCCCGTGCCTCTTCAAGCGCGGCGACACCGCCGCGCGCCCCTATCGCCGTGCAGTTCAGCGCGGCCATAGCGTTGGC
>DASQEG010000605.1:0-5293 GCA_035633775.1 Bryobacteraceae bacterium | reverse complement strand
GTGGAAGCAGTCCAGGAGATTAAGGTTCATCAGAACGCTTATTCCGCGGAGCTCGGCAATTCGTCGAGCGGTGTCGTAAGTGTGACGACACGTTCCGGTACGAATCGCCTTACGGGTGTCCTGTATGAGTACTTGCGGAATGACGCGCTGGACGCGAGAAACTTCTTTGCAGCCACCAAGCCGCCGCTCCGCTGGAACGTGTTCGGGGGAGCCGTAGGCGGTCCTGTAATCCGGAACAAAACATTCTTCTTCACAAACCTTGAGTTTCAACGCCAGCGCATCGGTGTGATCCGAATCCTGACGGTCCCGACGGAACTACAGCGCAGGGGAGACTTCTCTCAAACATTAACCGCAGGCGGCGCGCTGATTCCCATCTTCGATCCGACCACCAATGCTCCAGATCCGAATAACCCTTCAAGCACCGTACGCACTGCCTTTCCTGGCAACGTGATTCCGTCGAGCCGGCTCGATCCAGCCGGTCTGAAGATCATCCAGGAGTTTCCGCTTCCCAATCGCACGCCGAGCAACGCGGCTGGGGCGAACAACTTCCAGATGAACACGTCGAACGCACTCAACATAACGACGTGGACATCCCGCGTGGACCATATCTTGCGGGAGCAGGACCGCATAAGCGTGCGTTACGTCCTGCATGATTTCCCGACGGAGAACGGCGTGGTGTTTCCGAACGCAGCAGCAGATCCGAACTCCAATACGGCGGAGCGCCGCGCGCACAGCCTGATGGTGAACCACATGCACATGTTCACGCCATTGCTGCTCAATGATTTCCGTTTCAATTATCAACCACGGTTCTTTATAAGCCGTGCTGCCGGCCTTGACGAGGGCTGGCCAGCGAAGCTCGGCCTCACTGGCGGGAGCGACCGCGCCTTTCCTCGCATCAACCTGGCTGGCTTCACTAGCCTCGGCTCGGCCAATGCGGAACGCGTGCAGCAGCCCATTAGCGACAATCATCTGGTCAACAGCCTTAGCTACTTCAAAGGCGGGCATTCCCTTAGGTTCGGCGGAGAGATTCGGACCGGCCGAAATGCCGAGTACTTCAACAGTTTGATCTCCGGGCAGTATGATTTTGCGGTTCAGGGCACAGCCAATCCGGGAGCGAACAACACCGGTAGCTCGGCTGCAAGCTTACTCCTTGGGTTTCCGTCCGCGGCGGCGATCCGGTATTCGGATTATCTCGACCGACGCTCGGCCTATTATGCGCTGTTCCTGCAGGACGACTGGAAGACCACGCGCAACCTGACGCTGAATCTTGGTATTCGATGGGAGGCGCACACTCCGCGCGTCGACGCGAACAATCGGCAGAACAGCATGGACCTGACTGCGATCAATCCCGTATCCGGAACACCAGGTGCACTCACTTTTGCAGGCGAGGCCGGTTTGGGACGTACGCTTTACAACGGGGACTGGAATAACTTTATGCCACGCGTCGGCTTCGCCTGGCGTGCCTTCGGCAGTGACCGAACGGTTGTGCGCGGCGGGTACGGCATCTTCTATTCCGTTCCGAACCCAGGAGCAAACAGCGCAAGCGCTGGCTTCGAAACAGCGGGCGACTTTTCATCCGTTGACAACGGCATCACAGCTCCATTCCGCCTGCGAGATGGAATACCCGACCTGTCCCAGCGCCCGCAACTCGGTCCGGGATACGGCGCCGTTCCCGTGGGCCAGCCGATCCGCTTTGCTCCGGAATTTTTCGAGGTAGATCGGAGGCTTGGATACACCCAGCAGTGGAACTTCAGCATCCAACGTGACCTGCAGTGGAATACGGTGACTGAGGTGGCGTACATCGGCAATGTTGGTCGGAAACTTGACGCACCGAACACGTCCATCAACCAGGTTCGGCCCGAACTCATGGGGCCTGGCAATGCACAGGTGCGGAGGCCTTTTCCTCAGTACGGAAACGTCACATTGATAACGCCGTTTTGGGGCAACTCGGAGTATCACGCAATGAATCTGAAGGTGGAGAAACGCTTTAGCCATGGCGTAAATTTCCTGGTGACGTATGTGTTCTCCAAGTTCATGGACGACGTCACATCCGCCAACGAGGTGGGAGCGGTTGGCGGCGGAATCCAGAACATCTACGACCGTCGCAGCGAATGGGCACGCAGCGGTAACGACATCCGCCATCGCATGGCCGCCAGTACTACCTACGAAATTCCTGTCGGGCGTGGACGTAAGTGGCTGAGCCGCGGTGCGCTGGCGGCGGTCGCGGGAGGATGGAATCTGGGCGCTATCGTCACTCTTCAGAGCGGCCCTCCGCTCGGTCTGGTGACACAAGTGAATAACACAAACTCGTTCAACCCCGGAGCGCAGCGAGTAGATGTCCTTCGAGACCCGACGCTGCCGAAGAACCAGCGCAGCGTGGAACGGTGGTTTGATACGACCGCAGTTGCGCAGCCAGCTCAATACACATTCGGGAATGCAGGCAGGGCAATTCTTGAGTCTCCCGGGCTGGCCGTGGTGAATCTCTCCCTGATGAAAAACTTTGCATTCACCGAACGGTGGAACCTGCAGTTTCGGGCTGAGGCCTTTAACGCCTTCAATCGTGTAAATCTGGAGGATCCGGGTCGGGCCCTTGGCTCTCCTCAGTTCGGAGTAATCACGGCTGCGAATGACCCACGAAATCTGCAACTAGGGCTCAAGCTGCAGTTCTGATCGGTTCGGAGGCTTCGCTTCACGATCCCGACGGACAGTCCGGCTCTGCGGATCGGGAGCCAGCGATTGCAGTCGCCGCGCGAGAGCCTGAAAGAGGCTGCGCAATTGCCTGTGCCGAGTGCTTAGCGGCGATCAGCTTGCGTAAACGTTTGCAGGCGACTTTGTTCTACGCGACCAGTCCTACGAGCTTTCCACGTTTACGTGCCGAGATGACGCTCTGAAAAGAGCGCTTCTGAGTAACAGGAGTTGATGCGGAGCTACTGTGGCCGGATAGAAGTACGTCAAGCTCTGATCAAAGGCACACGCGACGGCTTGAGTTGGTAGGGTGAAAAACGTTCGTCTGTTGAAGCCTCTTTGGCGTTACCTGGCAGGAAGTGTCCCCGCTTTGTCGTTGTCAACAATCTTGCGCCCGACTACAGTTGTAAGGAGGCAGCCGTGAAGAGGATCGTCATCGTCGCTCCGCCAGATGTGACATTACAGGATGTGATTGGGCCACATGAGGTCTTCTCGCGGGCGGCATGCCGGATGGAGAACGCTTACACAGTTGATGTTGCCTGCATCGGGCAGGGGAAACGCGTAAGGACGAAGTTCGGTCTTGAACTCGTCTGCACGCAATTGCTTCGCCGTGTCGGGCAGGAGGTCGATACCGTGCTCGTGGCAGGCAGCAACAATCCGGTAGTTGGCGCTGCTGAACCTGCACTGCTGCAATGGCTCCGTGATATCGCCCCGCGTGTCAGGCGATTGGGCTCCGTTTGTACGGGAGCCTTCTACCTTGCGCAAGCGGGTCTGCTCGCCGGCCGCCGCGCTACTACACACTGGAGGTATTGCGAGCGGCTAAGCAAGCAGTTCCCCGATGTCCGGGTAGAAACAGAGCCCATCTTTGTTCGCGATGGCAACATTTATACCTCTGCTGGGATTACTGCCGGGATCGACCTCGCCTTAGCCCTCGTTGAGGAAGACCATGGGCATAAACTCGCCATCGAAATCGCGCGCGAGTTGGTGGTCTTCATTCGTCGTTCGGCCGACCAGGCGCAGTTCAGTGCAACACTCTCACAGCAATCGGCTGACCGCTCCTGTATACGTGAACTGCAACGCATTCTTGTCGATCGCCTGGACACACACCTGACCATCGAAGAAATGGCCTCACTTGTGAACATGAACCCACGCAACTTCGCCCGCGTCTTCGCTCGGGAAACCGGAGCCACTCCCGCGCGCTATCTGGAACGGTTGCGCGTTGAAGCAGCCCGCCGGCGGCTACGCGAAGGCCGCGATGGTGTTGACACGATCGCCGGGCAAGTTGGATTCGGCAGTTCCAAGTCCATGCGCCGCGCGTTCCTCCGCACCCTTCGGATCACACCTGCGGCCTACCGCGACCACTACGAGAACACGTCGATTCAAAAAGGAGAATAAAGCTTGGATTCTCAAAGACTCCGCTAACCCGCAGATCACTGGTGCAGGCTTCTGCTGCCGCATTCACGAGTACCGCGGTGCAAGGCACAGCCGCTCAGCCGCAACAATCGCCACGCCTCAATATCGGCATGCTGATCTATCCCGGAATGGACCAGATCGACTTCACAGGCCCCTTTGAGGTTCTCTCGCGTTTGCCTGGCGCTAGGATCTTCGTACTTGCGAAGAATCGCTCTCCGGTACGCGATATACAAGGGCTGCTGCTGACGCCCGATACTTTCATCAGCGAAGCACCAGCGTTGGATGTGCTTCAAATTCCCGGTGGCCCAGGTCAGGAGGCGCTCATGAATGACCGGGCGGTTCTTTCTCTCATTCAGCGTCAGATAGCGGCGGACCGCTATGTCTTCTCCGTCTGTACCGGCGCGTTGATTTGTGGCGCCGCAGGTATTCTGCGCGGCCGACGGGCGACCACGCACTGGACCGCATTCAACCTGCTGCAGTACTTCGGTGCAATTCCTACCGATTCGCGCGTGGTCGTGGACGGCAAACTGATATCGAGCGCGGGAGTCACTGCAGGGCTTGACGGAGCGTTGCGCTTGGCCGCGACTCTTTGCGGTGTGACCGTTGCCCAGCAGATCCAGCTTGGTATGGAGTACGCACCGGAGCCGCCGTTCAACAGCGGAACGCCCAAGACAGCACCAGGCGCGATCGTAAATGCGGTGCTGTCACGAACAAGAGAACTGCAAGAGGCGCGGCTAGCGACAGCCGAGCGCTTTTCGCGAAAGTAACAGGTCTTAGGAGGCCCTGCTTTGGCATAGTCTGCCTCGCGCCGGTTAGCTGACAGCGCAGGGCTTGGGAAGTCCGCTCACCGGAGACTTGGCAAAGGCCACTTCTCTTTTCTGATCTCTGCCGCATGATTTCTACGGCGAGAGCTACTCCGGGCGGAGTTCGGGCATGCCTACCTATAAGCCGCGCACTCGTACGCCTTCCTACGACTGTAGTTACCACTTGAGCCCTGTCGCTCTATTCCGCCACTGAAGTCCGCCTATCGGAAACTGGGGCACAAGGCGACTCCTGATGAACAACTCCCTAAAGCTCTGGCTCGGCGGCGGGCGTCAGGTCGAAGCCGACCCTCGCAGTTTTGGCTCCTGGCCTGAGTTCCGCGTGGCGCTGGCATGTCTGAAGTTCCTGCTCCCGCTGTGGCTCCTCGCCGGGC
>DASQEG010000604.1:0-7281 GCA_035633775.1 Bryobacteraceae bacterium | reverse complement strand
TTTACCGAGACCTCCGGGGTTACAGGCATCGTGCTGACGAAACTCGACGGAACAGCCAAGGGCGGCGTGGTCGTTGCCATCACGCGTGAGCTTGGTCTTCCCATTCGCTACGTTGGCGTCGGCGAGCGTGTCGACGATCTGCTGCCCTTCGATCCCGAAACCTTCATCAACTCGCTGTTTCAGTGAAAGACCGGTTGTGGATGCATGAAGCTCTGGCTGCGGCCAGATCGGGGCTGGGATGCACCAGTCCGAACCCCACCGTCGGGGCCGTGCTGGTCCGCGACGGCGTTGCGGTCGGGCGAGGCCATCACATCTATGCGGATCGGCACCACGCTGAAATCGTGGCGCTCCAGCAGGCAGGTGAACGCGCGCGCGGTGCAACCCTCTACGTAACGCTGGAGCCCTGTTCCCACACCGGCCGGACGGGCCCGTGCGCGGAGGCCCTCGTGCAGGCGGGCGTCGTGCGTGTGGTTGCTGCGATGGCCGATCCCAACCCGATTGTGAGCGGCCGTGGGTTCGCGCGGCTGCGTGAGGCTGGTATAACCGTAGAAACAGATATGGAAGCGGCCCCGGAAGCGGAGAAGCTGAACGAGGCGTACGCGCATTTCATGCGTACCGGCAAGCCGCTCGTGACGCTCAAGGCCGCGATGACGCTGGACGGAAAGATCGCCGCTCCGGAAGACAACCGTGGCTGGATCACTAGCGAGACAGCTCGTGCGCAGGTCCAGACGCTGCGTCATCAGGCCGACGCCATTCTTACCGGCATCGGAACGGTCCTCGCGGACGATTGCCTGCTGAATGACCGCAGCGGGCACCCGCGAAGCAGACCGCTGATGCGAGTCGTAGTCGACTCCCAGGCACGACTGCCTCTTTCGTCGCAGATGGTGCGCAGTGTCCAGGGGGATCTCACGGTCATAACGACCTCGGCAGCGCCCGATGACCGCCGGGCTGCGCTGGCCCGGGCCGGAGTCAACGTCCTCGTCTTCGACGGCCCAGCCGGTCGCACCGATTTTCCCAGCATTGTGCATTGGCTGGGAGAAGGGCGTTACCTGTCGCTGATGATCGAAGCGGGTAGCAAGGTGAACTGGGCTTTTCTCGAAACCGGAATCGCGGACAAGATTTACTTCTATTACGCTCCGAAAATTCTCGGCGGATTGCAATCCCTCCCTGTCGCCGGCGGCAGCGGAATGCGCCGCCGCACTGATGCCATCCGGTTTAATCGCGTTGCGGTTCACCCGATTGCCCCGGACGAATTTGCCGTCGAGGCGTGGCTAATCAAATAGCGGGAGGTTTACGCTTGTTCACCGGAATAGTAGAAGAACTCGGGGTCGTTGCTCAAGTAGAGCAGCGGGGTGCGGGAGCCCGCCTGCGTATCGAATCCAGCACCGTTGTCGGCGACGCCGAGGAGGGCTCCAGCATCGCGGTCAACGGCGTGTGTCTGACCGCAGTTGACCTGAGGGCTGGATCCTTTGCTGCCGACCTTGCTCCGGAGACGCTGGCGCGGACCAATCTTGGCGCCCTGCGACAGGGTTCGATTGTGAACCTTGAGCGACCGCTCCTCGCCACCGGCAGGTTGAGTGGCCACGTCGTACAGGGGCACGTGGACGGTACCGGTGAGTTTGTCGGCCTGGAGGACATCGGGGAGGGAAACTGGTGGCTCCGAATCAGAATCCCGGATGACCTGGACCGCTACGTCGTCTACAAAGGCTCGCTTGCAATTGACGGGATCAGCCTCACTGTCGCGGACATTAAGGACCGTGTCGTGTCGGTCACAATCATCCCGCACACGTACGAGATGACGACCCTGCGCGGCTACAGGCCAGGGGACCGGGTGAACCTGGAGTGCGATGTTCTGGCCAAGTATGTCGAAAAAATGTTGGCGCAGACCAGGCCCGATCAGGCGAGCGTAGCGGGAGCTGTGCAGCCGCCGTCGTCGGAGTAACACCGCGGCGTCGCTTACGCCTGAACGGTTCTGTCCGTCCAGCTTGACTCGCCCGC
The DNA here is from genome assembly GCA_035633775.1 of Bryobacteraceae bacterium. GTDB lineage: Bacteria > Acidobacteriota > Terriglobia > Bryobacterales > Bryobacteraceae > JAWXCM01. The sequence continues at coordinate 5,283 of DASQEG010000604.1, read as the reverse complement.
TAAGAGCGTTACCCGCGCGCGTACGACGTGGGTCACATGGACCGAGGCGTCCAGCGGGATGCGTTCCCATGCTCCGGGATTGTCCACCGAACCTTCATCGATCATGTAGAGCGCGCGATTCAGAAACCGCAGGCGGCGAACGAGACCAATGCGGCCGCGCCTGACGACGTAGAGTGCTGTGCTGTCTAGTTCCGTACGCGCTGAGACGGACTGGTCCAGCAGGCCCCAGTCGCCATCACCGAACAGCGGGTGCATGCGGAAGTCCTCCGCGAGTTCGACGACAACGGGGTGTCCCATGCGCGCGATCGCCATCCGTGAAATGGGATGCCGCTGAAACTCCTTCACGCCTCCAGGCCACGGGTGGGAAGGCCCGAGTTTGCCGTCGAGCACGGGAAGGAAACACAGGTGGTGATCATCGTAGGGTTCTGCGGTGGCATACCGCCGAAGGGAATCCGACTCGACGAGATCGAGCGTGGACATCCGGAGATGAAACAGGATACGGTCTGCCATCACCGAGTTCAACTCGCGTTTGCCGCACAGAAGGTTGTGCATGTGCGGTTGGGAGATTCGAATGAGCGTGGCGAGACCTCGTTCGGTGAGTTCGCCATTGCGGATGCGGGTGCGTAGGTGGTCGAGGAGCAGGCGGTTGAAGTCTGAGAAAAACATGACTAAAGTCCCAGTACCATATAGCTCCATGATATAGGTAATGGGCTAAGCAGGACTGGAAGATTTACCTGTACCGGAAAATTTTGCCCTAAAGAAATTTTCATGAGAAAAGTTGTTGCGGTACGAACACTTGCCTTTTGTATCAGTTAGCTCCGCCCCTATACCCTTTGCACCCTCGCAGGGATAGTCCTTGCGCCGATATACAGGATTTTCTGTATGGACGAGTTTTTTCCTCGGTCTAGCATGAACTCAGATACAGTCTGCGCCACTAAGAGCGACAGACAAAAATAAGAAAGAGGAAAGAGCAATGGAGTGGAATCGATCGGAAACCCTGGCGCTGGCATCACAGAAGTGCGTTTACTGCAAAGGCGAGGGGATGAAGCGTTCGGCGAGGAATTCTGAGGCACCCTGTCAGTGCGTATTTCGTGCGATTTTCCGCAGCTGCTATGCGCGGTTTCGTGAGTCAGCCAACAAAGATTTGATGTCGAGCCGAGTTTCGATGGAATTGGGAGTCGTTCGTGAGGCGGGCGGCACCTGGAGCCGGTTTAATGAAGAGTATTCGGCGGACTTTTTGTCCATCGCCAAGCGTACGCTGGATGAGGAAGAGCACAAAATCTTTCGATTTCACTACCTCCTGGGCGCGGACTGGCGCCTGTGCTGCCGCAAGCTGGGTCTTGATAAGGGCCAGTTCTTCCACATCGTTTACCGCGTCCAGTCGAAGCTCGGCCGGGCTTTTCGTGAGATTGAACCCTATCCGCTGTTCCCCATCCGCGACTACTTCAGCTCTTCCCTGCGTTCAGCGAACGCAGGCCGCAGCATCAAATCACGGATGCCCGTGGCTGCCTAGAGTGAGGACAGCCGCTGCCCGTGCCCGCGGCGATTCCCGGGCGGGCAGCGGCTGGTTCGCCGTTCATGCGGCGCTGCTTTCACCCTTCTTCCTGACCTCAACTCCCGTAATACCTTCCAGAACCTTCACCGTCGCGCAGATATCTTCCTCACCATAACCGCTGGCGATCGCGGCCCGGAACATCTGCTGAGTCAATGAAGTCAGCGGCAGCGGCACGTCCAGTTCGCCAGCTGATTCCAGCATCAGGCCGATATCCTTATGCATCCACTTTACGCTGAAATTCGTGGAGAAATCCCGACGGAATACGTAGGGTGCTTTAAAAGCGATGAGGCCCGACTTCGCTGCGCTGTTTTCCAGAATATCCAGCATAAGTTCCGGATCCACGCCCGCTTTGGTTGCAAGGACGAGGCCCTCATTGAAGGCCTGAAGAATGTTGGACAGGATCAGATTCTGCGTCAGCTTGGCATGAAGGCCCATACCCGGACCTCCGCAGTAATACAGGCGCTTGCCCATCGCTTCAAAATATGGCTTCACACTGTCGAAGACCTGCGAGTCGCCGCCGACCATGAAGGTGAGGGTGCCGCCTTCGGCTCCCGGCTTTGATCCTGTACAGGGTGCGTCGAGGAACTGAACGCCTTTTGCGCTGAGCGCAGCGGCGATCCGGCGGCTGGCCGAAGGTGCCACTGTGCTGGCATCCGCGACTACGGTACCCGGCTTCGCTCCTTCGATAACGCCGCCCGGACCCAGAATCACGGACTCGGACATGGCGCTGTCGCCGACGCAGAGAAAGAGACATTCGGACTGGGCAGCCACTTCCGCCGGCGTCGCGCATGCGGTGCCCTTACCCGTGCCCGCCAGCTGCTGCGCCTTGGCTGCGGTGTGGGACCACAGGGCAACTTCGTGTCCAGCTTCAAGCAGGTGCCGGGCCATGGGGTAGCCCATGATCCCCAGACCGAGAAAACCGAGTTTAGCCAACGTGTGCTCCTTGGGAAGAAGTTTTCCCTATGATGGCACGCGGCTATTGCACCATCGATGTCGAGAGGCGGCCAAGCACCTTCAGTGCGATCAGATCCTTATCCAGCAGGACGGCTTCAGGATCGAGCGGCGATAACGCAATGTGCTTACGAATCATTGCACGCAGCTGAGGCACCGTAACCCCAAGTTTTTTTGCCGCTTCATCTTCGGAGTAGCATCGCGTGGCCGACGTCTCAAAGTTCATTCGTTTAACGATTGTAGAGATGACTTTGTTTCAGACGAATAGGGGATTATCCCTAAGATTGGGCGCAAGTTGCTTCGGTCCAGTGCTGGTACGTACTGGACCCTACCTCTTGGTGGTGTAGTCCTCTGAAGGAACCACATACCGCGTCCGCTGATGGTTCATGAGCCGTTCGCGCCATGCCCACTCGATGGGTGCCTCGCGCGTTGTGCCCGGGCCCGCAACTGCCAGCGCGATATCGACGATGGGCAGTTTCGGGCTGCGGTCGGCGTACAGCAGACCGTTCGCTTCCTGGTATGTATCTGAAAACTGCGTGTAGCAGAATCCTGCCAGTACGTTCAGCGAACGCACCACGCTCAGCAGCTCCATCACCTGGTCGGCGTAGGCCTCCTGTGTTTCGCTGCGCGTGTAGCCCCAGGTGCCTTCTGTATCGGCCGAGTAGGCGATGCCGCCGAACTCGGTCAGCATAATCGGCTGACCGGTGTTGGCCTCTTCGTCAAGCAAGAGCAGCCTGCCCCCTGGGCGTTCGCGCTTAAACAGCCTCGGCAGGCTCTCCTCGGCGCCGTAGCGGCGGGCAATTCGTTCGGTGTCGTGATCGTAGTCGTGGATGCCGATGATGTCGGTGGCCACACTCTCCCATCCGTCGTTACCAATTACCGGGCGGGTCGGATCGAGCGTCCGTGTCAGGTGATAGAGCGCCTGCACATAGTGCCGCTGAGAAGGGCTGTCCGGCAGATCGGGGACTCCCCAGCTTTCATTGAATGGCACCCACGCAATGATGCAGGGATGACTGAAGTCGCGCTCGATTACCTTAATCCATTCGCGGGTCAGCCGGTCCACTGAAGGCCGGGTGAACCGGTAGGCGCTGGGCATTTCCTCCCACACGAGCAAACCAAGAACGTCGGCCCAGTAGAGGTAACGCGGGTCCTCGATCTTCTGGTGCTTGCGGACGCCGTTGAAGCCCATGTCCTTGGCCAGCTCCACGTCACGCCGCAACGCATCGTCATCGGGTGCCGTCTGCCCCGTTTCGGGCCAGTAGCCCTGGTCCAGCACCATGCGAAGCGTGTAGGGCCGGCCATTGAGCACGAACCGGTCGCCCTGAACGTTCACTGAGCGCAGTGCCGTGTAGCTGCGAGCCTGGTCGATCAGCGCTCCGCGGCCGCTCCACAGCTTCATCTCCACTTCTACAAGATGCGGTGTCGAGGGGGACCACAGGAGTTCATTCCGATAATCATCAATGCCGGGATCGGAGAAGGTGATGCGCCGGTTCACCTCTCCCGCTACCACCGTGTACGTGTCGTCAGCAATCAGCTGGTCGCGGAAGCTCAGCTTGACGGTCATCCGCAGACCTTCCCGGCGCTCGCCCCGAAGGTGAGCCTCGAACCCGATCTCCCAACGATCCACCATGGGTGTAAACCGGACATGTCCGATGTAGGTGGACGGCACCTTCTCCATCCACACGGTCTGCCAGATCCCGGTCGTCCGCGGGTACCAGATCGAGTGCGGCTGCAACTGCCAGTCCTGTTTGCCGCGCGGTTTGCTGAGGTCCGCCGGATCGTCAAACGCTCGCACCACCAGCGTCTGTGGACCCTGTGGCCTGAGGTGGTCGGTGACGTCGGCGGTGAAGGAGGTATAGCCACCTTCATGCTCAACGACCAGAGAGTCGTTCACCCATACCTGAGCGCTATGGTCGACAGCTCCGAAATGAATCAGCAGCCGCTCATCCCGCATTCCCACCGCATCGAAGGCGCGACGATACCAGCACGCGCGGTAAAAACCGGGGTGATTAATGCCGCTGGCCTCGGTTTCCGGTGCAAATGGCACGCGAATTGACGCATTCCACTGCACATTTCTGGGGTGCCTCCAGCTACATTCCGGATCCAGGGCGAAGTCCCAATTGCCATTCAGGTTGGTCCATTGGGCGCGCTCCAGCTGCGGGCGCGGATAACCATGGCGGTCTTCGATCACATGTCCTCCCAGGGAATCACCCACATGACGTCGCCCGGAAGTCAGGTGTTTCGCGTCAAGCTGCATGCTGATTATTTTCCAGCCATTCGGCTGCGGATCGGAGATCGGCGACCAGTTCGGCCTCGCCACGTTGTCGAGCGTCGGGATCGGGAGCGCGGAGAATTGCGGAGGGATGCCACGTCGCCATTGCGGCACCTGCCCACGGTACCGGGATGACCTGTCCTCGCGATTGTGTCACCCGGAACGTACGACCGAGCAGCGCCTGCGCAGACGTCGCTCCAAGGCAGATGACCATGCGCGGCTGAAGAAGACGGATTTCCGCTTCGAGCCAGGGCATGCACGCCTTCACTTCGGCGGCATTCGGTTTGGAATGAATGCGCCGTTTGCCGCGCGCCTCCCATTTAAAGTGCTTGACGACGTTCGTCACCCAGGTGCGCGACCGGTCGATACCGGCAGCGGCCAGCGCGCCGTCAAGCATTCTGCCTGCGGGTCCCACGAAGGGCAGGCCCGCCAGATCCTCATCGTTGCCGGGCTGCTCGCCGGCAAGCACGACTTCCGCACGATCCGGTCCGTTACCGAAAACGGT
>DASQEG010000603.1:0-3355 GCA_035633775.1 Bryobacteraceae bacterium | reverse complement strand
TAGCTGATCGCGACCGGCGCCTGGCCGCCCATCCACTCTGCAAGCAAGTGAACCGAGCGACCGCTCGAATTTTCCCGTTCGGCGTGTTCGAGCAGTGCGAGGGGAACATGATCGTGGCCGTGCGTGCCGATCGCGTCGTGCGAACCAAGCTCGCGAATCTGTTGGCGAGTGAGATACAAGTTGCGGCTGACCTCATGCTCGGCGGCACCGAAGCAGGTGCGAAAGCACGCGTCCATCAGCCGTGCGCGATCGGCGATGCCGAGACCGAAGTTCAGCAAATACTTCAGCTTCGCGCCCGTCTCATCATCGAATGGATATTGGGCGCGCATATTGGCCTCGTCAAGTTCGCAGTCAAGCGGAATTCCGAGTTCCTGCGCTGTCGATTCGATGAGCTGCCACAACGCCGACGACGGCATCGCGCTCCGCAGCAGATGAATTTTGTGTACCGTGCAGACGATCTGTTCCGCGATGGGTCGCGTGTTGACGAACATGATCGCGGGAATGCTTCTGCTCCGCAGGATCTGCCAGGCGACTTCATAATGCTCACGCAAACCGTCGTCGAACGTGATAACAATCGCACGTTCAGGCAGCCGGCGCACGCCCGCAGCAGCCGCGCGGATCTCCGCGGCTCCTACGAACTCGCCTGCCCGCCCGAGAGCGGCGATCTGGTCGGCGAACCCGTCCGCCGTGACGCCGAACACCCCGGGATGCGGGCTGTCAAACCGCGGTCGGACGTAGTGATAGTTTGCCGCAATCAGCACGGTTTGTGACCTGCAGCCGCACGACGCGCAAGCTTCTCTTCAGCAAAAGCCAGGTCCTGCGGCGAGTCGATATTCACGCTATCGGCTGCCTGCAGCGGGTACCCGATCACCCTTCGGCCGTAGAGGCTGTTCCCTTCCATCAAAACGCTCGTCGAAGTCACGTATACCGACCCTTCACGGTGGAAGGCCGGGGGCAGATCCTGTCTTCTCGGGATCGGAGCGCATTCGCCGGTCACCAGCGAAAGCACACCTGCCGAGTCGCGCCAGTAAACCCAGTGCGGGTTGTACTCATGTGGCACGGGGAGTACCGTAACCACCGAATCGGCATGGGAGTTCTCGAAGAGCTCGATGCAGCCGTCGATCAGCGCCGAGTTCCGCAGGGGATTCGTAGGTTGCAGCAGACAAACGGCATCGTACTGGTCGCCGACGAACCGCACTGCATGCTGCAGAACGGGCAGGGTCGGCGTGGCGTCGCCGGCGAGTTCCGCCGGTCGCATGAACGGCACTTCGAGCCCGCACGAACGGCCGACGGCCGCGATCTCCTCATCGTCAGTCGAAAGGATCACGCGGCTCAGCCTGTTCGCGCGGAGGGCTGCATCGGCCGTCCAGGACAGCAAAGGCCTGCCCGCGACGGGCGCGATGTTCTTGCGCGGAACACCCTTTGACCCGCCTCGTGCCGTGATGATTCCAAGTACCTTCATCGCTTCAGGCTTTGGTGAACAGATACCGGTTTTCGCCGGCGCCGAACTTCTCGGCTGCGTAAGGCTCGTTCTGGAAGATCCGCTCAATGCGGTCAAAATCAGCACCCCGGGTCAGGCGGCGAATGCCCGATGCACCGCTCTGGCGCAGCGACGACTCGACCTCGTCAGGTGTAAGCCGGATGTTGATCGGAACCATCACATGGTCGAGCATGTAGAAGATCCGGTTGCCGGGAATACCCAGGGCGTTGAGCGCAATGCGCGCCGTCTCCCGGTCGACAGGCCGCATCACCTCGCGCAGAATCTCAATCGAATGCCAGAAGAGGCCACCCGGGTTCTCGATCAGGTACAACCAGCCGAGACCGCCGGGCTTCAGCACGCGCACCAGCTCCGCCAAACCCTCCTCCCAGTCACGCGTGTGATGGAGCACACCGTTGGAGAACACGATGTCGAAGCTGTCGCTCGCGCAGGGCAGTTCCAGCACGTTCGCGTGGTCAAACTCGATCTGGTCGAGGCCCGCGATTCGCACTCGTTCCCGGGCATCGGCGATGTTGATCGGCGAGATGTCCAGCCCCGTCGCGGGTGCCGCGCCGAGGCGCCGCCAGGCACCCGTGTAACGTCCACCTCCGCAGCCGGCATCGAGGACTGATTTGTCGCGCAGACTTGCGATGTCAACGCCGTTCCGTTCCAGCCGCATGTTCAACAGGGCTGCAGTCTCGTTCCAGTAAGACTCAGGCGAGAAACCGCGGAACAGGTTACCGTAGTGATTGCCGGTGGTAGATTCGATCGTTGCCTCGCCGTCCTGCGCTGTGGCAGCAGCGCCAATGCCGGCAAAGCCGCTCGATGCTGCTGCCTCGAACAGGGCCGCGGTCCGGTTAAGAACCTCGTTAAACAACGCGATCGGTTCTTCATTGGAGTCGAAAATCGCTTCACGCTGGCCGAAGATGTGGGGCACGCACCAGGCACGCAGCGCAGCAGCAGCCTGGCTGCTGCCCAGAGCATCGGAAGCAGCAATCAGCCGGCGGCCTGCCTCGGCGACCGGGCTCTCTTCAAAGCCGGGAATGGTGACGAACTGTTCTGTTACTTGCATTGGATTGTCCGGATGGGGAGTTTCGATCAGATTTAGGATTCGGCCTGCGCCGCATCGTTTACGGGCAGGCGGCCGATTGCCTTAGCGTTGTCGGCTCCTGCAGCCATAGCCGCGACCTGCGCTGCGACGGGCGCGACCGGCCGCATGACCTCAAGCGGCTGATGGATGTAGTCGAGCCGCTTCTGGAGATACGGCTCGAGCGTGGCAAGGGCGTTGGCGATTCCTTCGGAAACGTATCCGTTTCCGTAAAGCTGGCTCGGAGCGTAGTGCCCATGCTCGAGCTGAGAGCGTATCGCCGACACAATGGTTTCAGTCAGCGGCTGCACGCGCATCGCGTGCACGTCTGTCTCCCGACCCTCCTGACGATTGCCGATCAGAACGACAGGCGTACCGAAGTATCCGGCATCGCGTACGAAGCTGCTGGAGTTACCGACGGCACAGGCAGCGCGGCCGAGGACGCGAAGGTAATCTTCGGGAGAGAGGTTGGTCAGGGTGCGCAGCCAGTTGGGCTTACGCTCGGTTCGGAACACTCGAATTGCCTTACTGATGTGATCGGCGCCGGCGTCGATGTTTGGCCAGAGCAGCAGAGTCGGCATCGCAAGTTTGTCGAGCGAGTCCAGCAGCGCGGCCATCTGCGAGCCCTCACCGCCGTACTCGGTCGTCGTTGGGTGAAATACGACCAGCAGGAACTTATCGTTGACATCGATGTGCGCGCCGGATCCCGATGAGTTCACAACCTCCGGGCCCAGCGCGCGGTCGAGGATCCTGGCGATGTCGCTGCTCGGACAGCCCACATGAACTACCGT
>DASQEG010000602.1:0-3150 GCA_035633775.1 Bryobacteraceae bacterium | reverse complement strand
TCACAGCTGGATACCCACGGCAAGTACGGCGGTGTCGTCCCCGAACTGGCTTCACGAGAGCATCTGCGCGCCATCGTCCCCGCCGTTCGGGAGGCGCTGGCAACCGCGTCGATAAACCTCAGCCAGCTTGCTGCGATAGGTGTTACTCAGGGCCCCGGCCTGGTGGGCTCCTTACTTGTGGGCATCACGTACGCGAAAGCCTTGAGCTTTGCTTCCGGCATCCCGCTGATCGCGGTCAACCATATCGACGGACATGTCCATGCGGTGATCATGGAGGCGAAAGCGAGCGGTGAGCCGGTCCAGTATCCGGCTCTGGCCCTGGTTGTCAGCGGCGGCCATACGCACCTGTTCCGGGTAACCGAATCGGGTGGTTACACACTGCTTGGGAGAACGCGGGACGACGCGGCAGGCGAGGCGTTTGATAAAGTCGCAAAGCTGCTCGGGTTCGGCTATCCAGGCGGACCGGTTATCGACGCGCTCGCCCCTCATGGCAACCCTCATGCCGTTCGGTTTACGGCTGCCAGGATGAAGGGAAATACGACGGATTTCAGCTTCAGCGGTTTAAAGACTGCCGTTCTGCGCTGGTACGAGTCAAAGAACATGGCGGCCGAGGTTGCCGTGCGTGCCGAGTTGCTGCGCACCCGGTCCCGTCCGTCCGTCGCAGAGTGGCTCGCCGTCACTCCGCAAGACACGCTTGACCTCCTCGCCTCCTTCCAGCACACCGTTGTGCAGGAGCTTATGAGGCGAATTCGGCGTTGCCTCGAAGAAGAGGGTGCGCAAACTGTGATCATCAGCGGCGGTGTTGCCTGCAACCGCGGCCTTCGCGACGCGGCCCGGCAGGAACGGCTGGGTGTGCGCATTCTGTTCCCGACACCGGGGCTGTCCACAGACAATGCGGCTATGATCGCGGCGGCCGCCTTCCCGCGCTTCGCACGCGGTGAGTTCGCGCACTCCGATCTCACTGCGAAGGCCAGCCTCTCACTCGCGTAATAAAATTTCCTTCATGAGGTTGTTAGGGCTGGCGCTGGGCGCAGCCATGCTGTGTCCGGCGGAGTTGCATCGTATCTACGTCGAAGAAAGGACAGATGTAGCTGAGGGCCGGGCATTTGGCGCTGCCGGACCCTATGAGCGCATCACCGGGCGGGCGCACTTTCGAGTGGACCCGAATGCCGCCGCGAATCGCGGCATTGCGGACGTGGACAGGGCACCTCGTAACAGCGAAGGCCTGGTCGAGTTCTCGGCCGACTTTCACATGCTGAAGCCGCGCGATCCTGCACGCGGGAATAGCACGCTGCTGTTTGAAGTGGTGAATCGCGGAAACAAGCTGATGCACAGAACCTTTCAGTTCGGTGCCGGCAGCACGAACGATCCGCAAACCGCGGCAGATCTCGGCGACGCGTACCTGCTGGAGCAGGGCTATTCGCTTGTGTGGCTCGGGTGGCAGTTCGACGTCCCCCGTCAACCGGGCCTGCTCAGGCTGTACACGCCCCGGGTGGCGGGTGTGACGGGGCTCGTGCGATCTGAGTTCATCCCTGCCGCTCACTCCGACCATTTCCCACTCGCTGAACGTGACCACGTCGCGTATGAACCCGTGGACACGCAGCAAGCTGAATTGACGGTGCGTGACACACCCGAGGGGAAGAAAGAGATCATCCCCAGGTCCCGATGGACCTACGACGGGACTGCGCGTTTGCGTGTCGATGGTGGCCTGCAACCCGGCCGCGTGTATGAGTTCATCTACACTGCGAAAGAGCCTGCAGTAGTCGGTCTCGGCCTGGCAGCCGTCCGCGACCTCGTGTCTTATCTGAAACATGAAGGCGGCCCGATGTTGCTGGGCGATCAGCGCCGGTTTTTGAAGCGCGCAATCGGATTCGGAACCTCCCAGAGCGGTCGGTTTCTGCGAACGTTCGTGTACGACGGCTTCAACGCCGATGAGAAGGGACGGAAGGTCTTTGACGGATTATGGCCCCATGTGGCTGGCGCCGGACGTGGCAGCTTCAACTTCCGATTCGCTCAGCCTTCACGCGACGCTCAGCCTTTCGGTAACTTCTTCTATCCGACGGATGTGTTTCCGTTTGCTGACGCCGATGTTGACGATGCGGGCAACGCGAAGGGACTCCTCGACAGAGCCGTGGCACAGAATGCGGTGCCGAAGATCTTCTACACGAACGGCAGCTATGAGTATTGGGGGCGCGCTGCATGGCTCATCCATCGCAGGCCCCCGACGGCCCAGACCCGCATCTACTTCCTGACAGGGACACAGCACGGAGCGGGCACCTGGCCTCCCTCCGATACCGCGTCCCGGTACCCGGCAAACCCAAACGATTATCGGTTCGTGATGCGCGGACTTCTCAAAGCCATGGATGCATGGCTGCGGGACGGTGTTGAGCCGCCGGCCACGGTGTTTCCCGCAGGGAGCAATCTCGTCCGGCCTTCGGAACTGAAGTTCTCGCATGCCCCGGTTCCACGACGGCCGCACCTGGCCTGGCACGTCGATCACGGGGCCAGCTTTGAAAAACAGCCGCCCGTTCCTGGCACGGCATTCGATCTCTGGGTCCCAGCCGTCGATCAGGACGGCAACGAGATTGCTGGTGTTCGCCTTCCGGAGCTGGTCCACCCGTTGGGAGTCTACACAGGGTGGAACTACCGAAAGCCCGGGACCGGCGCTCCAAATGAAATGGTCGCCTTTCTCGGCTCGTTCTTTCCCTTGACCAGAGCGGAAATCCAGCGCCGATACAGCGGCAAGTCCGAATACGTCGGTAAGGTAGCTGCGGCTGCAAGATCACTCGCCGACCGCCGGTACCTCCTTGACCGCGACGTCGCAGCATTGGAGCAGCGCGCAGCCCGTATGTGGGATGACCTGACACGGTAGATGACACGCCGTGCCCTGGATACGTTTTGCGGGTACTGTGCATCTCACTAGTCAATGGCTTCGGTCTAGTGGCGTGTTCCCCCGGCACAGTGACGTGATTATGTTGCGGCGCATACCTCACGTTGAGCAGCTTCGTCGCGCTTCGGTATGACAGCCGGCGAATCTCCCACTTCTCCCGCGCGCTTCGCCGAAGGCATCTCCGAGCCTGTCGCCGCTCTGGACCAGAGTGGGGTTGTCATCTTCACCAACGCCTCAGGGCAGCATCTGTGGGGTGAGGT
>DASQEG010000601.1:0-3659 GCA_035633775.1 Bryobacteraceae bacterium | reverse complement strand
TTCGGCGAAGTTTCGGCGTCCCGATGAACCGGCGTCCACAACGGTCGTCACACCGGTACGAAGGGCAAAGTTGTCGGGAAAGATGCTGGCGTGTCCGCCGGCAAGAATCGGTCCGGCCGGCCCGGAGAATACGTGCGCGTGCAGATCAATCAGTCCCGGCGTTAGATACATTCCGGTGACGTTGATCACCTTGCGCCCACGCTCCGCCGCGATCTCGCTCTCGACAGCAGCTATGCGCCCCTTGCTGATCGCAACATCACGCGGTGCATTGATCTTGTTCTTTGGGTCGATCACCGTCGCACCTTTAAGCACGAGATCATACCTGGTTTGAGCTAGGAGGCCTACTGCAGCGAGCAGCATCGAAAGAACGCGCATGGAGACGACCATCTTATCTGCTCCCGAGATCTCTATAATGGATCGAGCATGAAGACCACCCGGCGTCGAGTTCTCCAGTCCGCAGCCCTCGCGGCACCAACTGCGGCAGCGGCTTCGAGCAGCGAGTTGACCGCTGATTCGCCATCCGCGCTCTATGCGAGCCTCGGTGTCAAGCCGGTGATCAATGGAGTCGGTGTGGTAACCGTGCTGGGTGGCTCCATTATGCCTCCCGAAGTTATCCGCGCGATGGACGAGGCATCACGGTTCTTTATTCCACTTCCGGAACTCGAAAGAAAGGTGGGCGCACGAATTGCCGAGCTGCTGCACGCACCTGCGGCGATGGTCACGTGCGGAGCCGCTTCTGCAATCTCCGTCGGCACGGCTGCGTGTTTCTCTCAAGGAGACGCGGCCAAACTGCGGCAGCTGCCGCATCGTGACGGCATTCGCTTTGAAGTGATCCAGCAAAAGGCGCACAGGTCAGGTTACGAGCACCAGATGGAGTTATGCGGCGCCAAAATCGTAGCCGTTCAAACGCGAAAAGAGCTTGAAGGAGCGATCAACGACCGCACGGGAATGATGTTCTTCCTGAACAAAGCCGAACCCGACGGAGAAATCAAATCCGACGACTTTATACGCATCGGCAAAGAACGCGGCATCCCCACCATGAACGATGCGGCATCTGACGCAACGCCGAAGGAGAACCTGTGGAAGTACATAAAGCAGGGCTTCGATCTCGTGATCTTCTCGGGCGGGAAAGCCCTTCGCGGACCTCAGGCGACTGGCCTGCTGCTGGGACGTAAAGACCTGATTGAGGCGTCTTATCCAGCCATGTCACCCTACGGGGGTATAGGTCGGGGCATGAAGGTTGGCAAGGAAGAGCTTTGCGGCATCCTTGCGGCTGTGGAACGCTACCTGAAGGTTGATCATGCAGCCGAGTACCGTCTGCTCGAATCTCGAGTCGAGTTTCTCCGTGCCGCCCTTAAGGGAATCGAAGCAGTAGAGTCGGAACGTCACGTACCAGCGATCGCGAACGAAGTCCCGCATCTCCTCGTGAAGTGGAATGAAGCGGCGAAAGGCCTCACTTCTCAGAGCGTGGTCGACAAGCTACTGGCAGGTGATCCTCCGATCCACGTGCAGCGCCCAGGGGATGGTCAGCTGCTGGTGTCGGTGTGGATGATGCGCGCCGATGAACACAAAATCGTCGCCAAACGAATGAAAGAAATCTTATCTGCGTAGTTCAAGGTTTATTCGGAGCGTTCCATGGCTTCCTGGTCAGGGTCGAGCGGCGAGAGAAGCACAGATCGTCATCGACGGTTCCGCCTCGGCGGGAATCAGATGAACAGGTGGATTCTCGTAATTGCCACCACTCTGACGTGCAGTGCGCAAAAGACGTATGACGTTTACCGCGCCGTTTCACCGGTTACGATTGACGGGAAACTTGACGAACGAGCATGGCGCGACGCGCCCAGCATGGGTGACTTCACATTCCTGTGGATGAAGGACGGTGCGAAAGAGCAGACCATCGCCAAACTCCTGTGGGATGACGAGAACCTGTACGTTTCCTGGCAGGCGCACGACAAGCACATCTCGGCCTACGTCACGCAGACTAACGGCCCTGTCTACCAGGATGACTGTGTCGAGATCTTCATCGCTCCGAATCCGGAGAAGGTGAAAAATTACTACAACTTCGAGATCAATGCCATAGGGGCGATGCTGAGCCAGGCACGTGCCGACTGGCGTCTGGGAGAGCTTTGGTGGGAGCCGGAAGGTATGCGGTACCGCACGTCTTTCCATGGTCGCCCGAAGAAAGACGAATTGCCCGAAGACACGCAGTGGGTCGTGGAGGCGGCGATCCCGCTCAGCAACTTCGCGCGTGACGCTGTTCACACGCCGCCCCGTAACGGTGACGTGTGGCGGCTAAATCTCCAGCGTCTGGGCGGGAAGACAGACGCGCAGTACAGTGCATGGTCGCCACTGCCCGGCGACCGTCCCAATTTTCATCAGCCTGAGGCTTTCGGCATCGTTCGGTTCGTCAACAAACCTCCAAAATAGGCGTACACTACGATCGAATTCACCTGAGGGCGCCCATGGACGTGAAGGCATGATTCTCACCAGCGCGTCACGGAAGGATTAGCGAGGCACATGCAAGCAAAGCGAACTCGCGACACAGTAGTCGCAAGTGCAACGGTACAGCGCACCCCTCGTGTGAGCATCGTGCTGTCGAGCTACAAAGGTGGCGGGGACCACTTCGGAAATGCAAAGTTCGACGGTTTGCCGGACCCGCGTGCTGTGCGCGACGACCTTCTGCCGGAGCAAATTGCAGCCATGACCCGGCACGCGATTCGCCTTGGTAATCATCCCAACCGCGACTTGAGGCGAATCGTCGGTACGAATGAGTCCGTGCTGCTGCTGGTCAGCCCTTACGCGGAACCGGTCGTTGTGTCGACTTTAGCCGAGGTGCTTCGGCAGGAGGCCTCGGGTATTCGCCTCAGCCTTTTCTCAACGGATGCGAAACGCTTCCCGGGCATCGACCGTGCCGCCGCTGACAAGGTACTAATGCCGGCGCCCGGAATCTGGTCAAAGCGCGATGTCGAGTATCGCATTCCACGAGCAGTGCTCGACTGCGATCGCGTATTTTCGATCGCACCGCTTCGGATCGACAAAGGCCGTCCGTCCCTGACCGTGGACAACTATCGTATGCTCGCGGAGAGCGCAGCAGGAACACCGGATTTGGTTGCGCTCGACTTGTTCAGCTTTCATCCTGCAGAGTTCGCGATTCTCGGCGGAACGCAAGTGCTGCGTGATGGGAAGCCAGTGCGTCACAACCTGATCCTCGCCGGGTCCATTGCCGCTCCGGTCGACGCGGTGGGGGCCGCGGTGCTCGGCATCAAGCCCGCCAGCGTTCCTGCCCTGGAGATCGCGGAAAAGCGGGGGTTCGGAACCGCGAAGCTCGATGTCGTCTGGACGCTCGGAAACGAAATAGAACAGGCACGGCTAACGTCCTAATTCAGGTCTGGAGGTTACTTCATGCTTTACTCACGGCGTGACGTGCTGTCAACAATGCTCGCCGCCGCAGCGGCCAACAAAGCTGCTGGGGCTACGTCCAAAGCTGGTATTCCGGGACCATTCCCCGGGCGGGTGATCGCGGTGCAGAGTGACAACGCAATCCTTTCCGGTGCCTACCAGCCGGAAATCATCCGCCGGATGATGCACAAAGGCATGATGGAATTAACGGGCGCACCTGGTTGGGCGGACGCATGGAAAACGTTCGTGCAGCCCGGCGA
>DASQEG010000600.1:0-4886 GCA_035633775.1 Bryobacteraceae bacterium | reverse complement strand
GACCCCCGCGCGATCCCTGGAAGGTCTTGCGCATCAGGTAATCACCGAGTCGCCGGCTATCGTCGTAGTCGATAAGGTGTTCGGCGTTCCTGTTGTTATCGAGTGGCTCGCCAACTATGGGCGAACCTGCAAGCCAGTGGTATGGGGCAGCGCGATGAGCGATTCCGAGGCCCTGCGCTTCCTCAAGTCGGGTGCGCGAGGTGTTATTCGCAAGACCGCGGAAACGGACTCGTTGCTGGCCTGCTTCGATGCCGTCGCTGCCGGCGAGACCTGGATGGAGGACGTCCTGTTCCAGAACTCCAGCCGCTGCTCCGATCCGCGATCCGGCCTGACCCCGCGCGAACAGGAGGTCCTCGAGCTGGTCGAACAGGGTTACCGGAACAAGGACATCGCCCGTGAGCTGGGCATTCAGCCCGGTACCGTCAAGATTCACATGAAGCACATCTTCGAGAAGACGGGCGTCCGGGGACGATTCAGTCTGGCCCTGTCAGGACTCAGGCTCCGTGAAGAGGCTGGGCAGCGGATTGGTTTCTGAAGGCCGAAAGGTGGCTTTTACAACCTGGAGCGGCTGTTATCCTGAGTGCGTGCCACGATTTGTAGTGCTGGTGCTGGCCTCTGGTTGTCTGTTTGGGCAAACCTCGCCGCTGCTTGAAGTCATGCGATCCGAGCTGGACCGGAACTTTAAGATCCTGAAGGAAAAAGCAGACCCGGCGCCGTACTTCGTTCAGTACGGCGTCGTGGAGCAACAGAGCCGGACCTGGAGTGCAACGCTGGGAGCGCTACAGAGGCATGGGGCCTCCCACAACCGTGTTCTCGACGTCAGCGTGCGCACCGGCAGCCCGGAGTTTGACAATTACCGAACCGTCGGAGGAGATCGGCCCGGGTTCGCATCGGCTACGCTGCTGCCGATCGAGGACAAGCCCGACGATATACGGCGACGTCTGTGGCTCGAAACCGATCGCACATGGCGTCGAGCATCGCAACGGCTCATCAACCTGAAGACTAAAACTCAGGTAAATGTTGCGGCCGCGGATACTTCAGCCGACTTCTCGAGGGAAGAGCCTGCGAAAGCGGTACTCCCGGTGGATCGTTCGCCTCTTCCAGATTCCGGCTGGGCGGATCGGACCCGCAAGTGGTCGGCTGCGTTCGCGAAGTATCCGGAGGTGCTCGCCTCGGGAGTCTCAGTCCAACTGCTGCGGGAGACAAAGTATCTGGTGAATACCGAGGGCACCGGAGTGCAGCACGGACGTAATTTCGCGCGGATCACGATTTCTGCGCGCGGCAAAGCTCCTGACGGTATGGACCTGCTCACCACGGGCAGTTTCGAAGCCGCCGAGCCGTCGCATCTGCCGGAGGACAGCGGAGTGATCGCGGAAGTGGACCGTGTCGGGCGCGAGTTGCAGGGGCTGTTGAAGGCTCCTGTTGTGGACCCGTTTGCAGGGCCAGCCATCCTGTCGGGGCGGGCCGCCGCTGTCTTCTTCCATGAGATCTTTGGACACCGCATCGAGGGTCATCGCCAGAAGGACGAGACCGAGGGTCAGACATTCACCAAGATGGTTGGATCCTCCGTTCTGCCGGAATTTCTGAGCGTTGTGTTCGATCCGACGCGGAAGCAGGTGAATGGACTGGACCTGAACGGGACTTATGGATTCGACGACGAAGGTGTGAGGGCCCGACCGGTCACGGTGGTTGAAAAGGGCATCCTTAAGACATTCCTGATGTCGCGTTCACCGGTGCAGGGCTTTCCGGTGTCCAACGGGCACGGCCGAAAGCAGCCTGGCCTCGAGGTGGTTTCACGGCAGTCGAACCTCATCGTGGAATCTACGAAACAGGTCCCGGAAACAAAGCTGCGGGAGATGCTGGTTGCTGAGATCAAGCGGCAAAACAAGCCGTACGGGTTCCTTTTCGACCAGGTCACAGGGGGATTCACCACGACCGGGCGACGGGGGCTGCAGGCGTACACCGTCATACCACTGATCGTTTATCGCATTTACCCCGACGGACGTCCTGATGAGCTTGTTCGGGGCGTGAACATCGTCGGCACACCGCTGGCGAGCTTCTCGCGCATTCTCGCCACCGGTGACAAGCTTCAGGTCTTCAACGGGTACTGCGGCGCGGAGTCGGGGAGCGTTCCGGTCTCGGCGGTGTCGCCTGCGCTGCTGGTTTCCGAGATAGAGATTCAGAAGAAAGACAAAGGGCAGGACCGGCCTCCGATCCTGCCTGTGCCTTCCATGGCAGAAAGTGGTGGGTTGTGAGGTACGCGGCTGCCATCGCACTGCTCGCGGCGAGTTCGGCGATGGCGCAAAAGGCGCCAGTCAATGACGTTCTTCTTCGTGCCATGCAGGACGAGCTGGAGCGCTCGCGCAAGCTTAGCCTCACCGACCTCGACAAACCTTACTTTATTGAGTACACGCTCGATGATGTCTCGATCGTGTCGGCTTCCGCGTCACTGGGTGCCGTACTCGGTAAAGGCGAGAGCCGGTTTCGAGTGCCCCGCGTGCGGCTGCGGGTCGGTGACTATGCATTCGACAACAGCAACTACCTGTTGTCAGACTTTATCGGCGGATCGCGTTTCGACTCGGACACGATGCCTCTCGACGACAACTACGGGCTGCTGCGCCGCGGCTGGTGGTTGAGCACGGACCGGGCATTCAAAGGAGCGGTGGAAGCGATCGGCCGCAAGCGAGCCGCACTTAAAAACATGACGCAGCCCGAAGCGCTTGCGGACTTTTGGAAGTCGCCGCCGTCGCAGAAGATCGAGGCCCGTGCCGAACGCGTGACCGGTGCGGCCGAGGTATGGGCCACCCGGGTGCGGAACTGGTCGGCTATCTTCACGAAATATCCTGAGGTCGTTCAGTCCGGTGTGTCGTACAACGGCTCCCAGGGGACGTTCTACATGACGAACTCGGAAGGCTCGGTCCTCCGGCGTCCTGAGCCGCTGGCCAACCTGCAGGTACAGGCGTTCGCGTTCGCTCCCGACGGAACGATCGTGCGAGACGCGCTGTCGCTGCCCCGGAACGAAGAAACCCATCTCCCGGCTGCCCCGGAGATCGACAAACTGGTCGAAGCCGTCGCCGTCAACGTGAAGGCTCTCGCCGCCGCTCCCGCGGCTGACAACTACGCAGGACCGGTTCTGTTCGAGGGCATTGCCGGCCCGCAGGTCATGGCGGAACTTCTGGCGCCGAATGTGGTGCTTGGCCGGAGGCCCATTGGCGAGCCTGGACGCGCCGTTCCGTTCCTGCCCAGCGAATTCGAAGGACGCCTGGAATCGCGTATTCTGCCCGAGTTCCTCGACGTGATTGACGACCCTGTCCGTAGCGAGTGGAATGGACAGCAACTTCTCGGGCACTATGAGGTGGACGAGGAAGGCGTGACTCCCAAGCCGGTGGTGCTCATCGAGAAAGGCAGGCTGAAGTCCTTCCTGCTTACACGCCAGCCGGTGCCGGGGTTTCAGGGCTCCAACGGGCGCGCACGGCTGCCCGGAGCTTTTGGTTCAAAGGCCGCCGCGATCACGAACCTGTTCATTCAGTCCTCTGAGTCAGTGCCGGCTGCGGAACTGAAGGCGCGATTCCTCAAGCTCGTGGCGACGCGCAACAAACCGTGGGGCATCATTATCCGGAAGATGGATTATCCGTCATCGGCATCATCGGAAGAGGTCCGGCGGCTTGCGATTGCGGCCAATCAGTCCGGCTCACCGCGAATCATCAGCGCTCCCCTGCTGGCATACAAGGTAACGCCCGATGGAAAAGAACAGCTGATTCGCGGGCTGCGATTTCGCGGTTTGAGCGTGCGCGCTCTGCGAGACATCGTCGCCGTCTCACAGGAGCAGCAGGCGCTCCACTATCTGTATAGCCTCGCACCCATGGCACTGATGGGCTCCGGAGGCTATGTCGCACCGGTCAGCGTGATTGGCCCGTCGGTGCTGTTCGATGAACTGGAACTTGAGCGACCTCGCGACGATGTGCCCAATCTGCCGCTGGTACCTGCTCCCGCGCTGACGACGCAGACGGCATCGGCCAGGTAGTAACTTCCGGCATGGGCCTGATCGGCAGAACGGCGTTCGTCGAAATCCTTTCGAGTGCTGCCCTCGGCACCATTCTATTTACGTTCGTGCTGTTTCTGAACCGCGTCACCAAGCTGTTCGAGCAGCTGGTGCGTGGTTCCGCTCCGCCCGAGACGGTCCTATACCTCTTCGCCCTGCTCCTGCCCCCCGCGTTGACCTTTACCATTCCGGTTGGTGTTCTCGCAGGCACGCTGCTTGCCATGAGCCGGATGTCGGGCGACACCGAGATTGTGGCGCTTCGCGCGAGCGGTATTCCAGGTCGCCGGCTGCTGATTCCCGTGCTCGCCATCGGCCTGATCGGAACATTGCTCACGGGCGCCGCTTCGTTGTGGCTCACTCCGCTGTCGGTCCGCCAGACTTTCCGAACTCTGAACCGCATTGCCGCAGCCCAGCTTACAGCCGAGATTCAGCCGCGAGTGTTTGAAGAGCAGTTTCCGAACACAGTGCTCTACGTCGGCGATGTGATTCCAGGCCCTGTGGTGCGCTGGCGCAATCTGTTCCTTGCCGACATCTCGCCCGCGGAGAAGCGCGCTGCCGCAGGAGGTGGTGAGCGAGGCAACAGCCCGCGCGTCACCATTGCGTCGGAGGCGATGGTGACCTCAGATGTGGAGAACAACCGCCTGCAGCTGTCGCTTGTAAATGGCAGCACGCATGAACCGGGGCGTGACCCTGCGCAGTATTACAAGACGGCGTTCCCGAGGATGGAACAGGCTCTGGCCGCGGCGGCGCGTGGTGAGCTCCGGCCCACCCGGGTGGTCGTGGACATGGATACAGGGCCGCTATGGCGCGCTTCGAGGAATTCCACTGATGCTGCTATCGAATT
>DASQEG010000599.1:0-3412 GCA_035633775.1 Bryobacteraceae bacterium | reverse complement strand
GTCAACGACCGGAATACAACGTACTTTCGCTACAGCCAAAGCCCGTTCTCCGAGTACCGTTCGCTGGTCTGGGGCGGGTCGAACGCCGCAGAACCCACCGGTAACGCTCCTCTTATCCGGACTGCTCGCAACTGGACCGCCGACTGGACAGCCATCCTGTCGCCGAGCATGACCTTCAACCTGCGTGCCGGCCTTGCACGCTGGGAAGAACAGGGAGGCAATTCGTTCGGTGCGGGTTTCAATGCCGCCGAGCTTGGAATGTCCTCCGCTCTCGTGTCGCAGTTCACGCGGCTTCAGTTTCCCCGGTTCGACTTCGGTTCGAATGCGTTTCAATCGATCGGCTCGGGCAACTCCGTTCTTGCGCTGAACCCGACCGACACGTACAGCCTGCAGCCAAATATGAACGCGATCGTCGGCAGCCACACTCTGAAGTTCGGGACCGAGTTCCGGCGCTACAACGACAACAGCAACAACCCGGGAGCCGCGACCGGCGTATACCGTTTTGACCGCAACTGGACTCAGGCACGAGCTCTGCAGGCCGATGCCGTTAGCGGTAATGAATTCGCCACGTTCCTGCTGGGCTATCCAAGCGCTGCGTTCGCCGACCGTAACATTGATCCCTCGTATCGCAACCACTATTACGCTCTTTTCCTGCAGGATGACTGGAAAGTTACGCCCAGCCTGACGCTGAACGCAGGTCTGCGATGGGATTACGAGTCGCCGATGGTCGAACGTTACGACCGTCAACTGAGTGGGTTCGACTTCGAAGCGCCAAGCGCGATCAGCGCCAATGTTCAGGGATCACCACTTCGTGGGGCACCCTCGTTTGCGGCTACCGGCGGACAGCCCCGAGGCGCATTTCGTCCGGACCGGAACAACTTCCAGCCTCGGATCGGCGCCGCCTGGCGAGTGCGCGAGGGATGGGTTCTTCGGGGCGGTTACGGGCTCTATTACCTCGGGCAGAATGAACGTGGCGCAGCGCTCGGCTTTAGCCAGCGTTCGGACGCTGTCGTCTCGACCGACGGAAGTTTACGACCCGCTGTCGACCTTACCAACCCGTTCGCGAATCTTCCCAACGGACGTCTGCTCGACCCTGTCGGAGTGTCGCTCGGTGCAGCAAGCTTCCTTGGACAGGGTATTCCGGTGAACTACTTCGATCGCCCGCTTCCCAGTTCGCACCAGTTTTCCTTTGACATCCAGCGCGAACTGCCAGGTAATCTTCTGGCAGAAGTCGGGTATGTCGGAAACATCACCCGCGGATTGCCGCTAACAACCAATGTGAACGTGCTTCCCGCAGACCAGCTGGGCCGACGCACAAGCGCAGGCGTCATCGACACAGCCTGGTACAACGAGCGTGTCTCGAATCCGTTGCAGGGGCTCATCCCGAACAACGTTGGTCTGAACGGCGCTACGATCCCGCGGCAGTCATTGCTGCTGCCGTTTCCGCAGTACTCAAACCTCACGCTGAACAATCTTCCAATCGGTCGGCAGCGGTACGACGGTTTGCAGACGCGACTCACCAAGCGATTCTCGCGAGGTCTGACTTTCGTCAGCAGCTACGTGTGGAGCAAGACGCTGGAGCAGCTGACTTTGCTCAACCCGCAGGACTTCGTTCTGTCCGATGTTCACGCCACGCGTCTCGAGAAGAGGTCGGCCACAGAGACGGATGTGCCGCACAAATTCACGTTCGCAGGTGTTTGGGAACTGCCGGTGGGGCGGGGAAAGGCGTTTGGTTCCGCTCTGCCGGGTTTGGCCGAAGCGATTCTCGGAGGTTGGCAGCTGAACGCCAACCTTGCGCTGCAAAGCGGATGGGCCATCGATTACCCGAACGCCAGGCAGGTGCAGGCCGGAGATGCGCGTCCCACAGCCGAGCAGCGCAGCCAGGGTTATCTGTTCAACACGTCTCTCTGGACGGACCCTGCGACGGGCCGGCTAACACAAGCGCAGGAGCAGTTCACGTTACGCGACTTCCCGACGCGTTTTAGCAATGTGCGGGTTCCGGGCTACAAGAATCTGGACGGCTCTGTATCGAAAAACTTCGCAATCACCGAGGCCGCCCGGCTGCAGTTCCGGTTCGAAATGGTCAATGCCTTCAATCGACCGTGGTTCTCTCGGCTCGCCTCCGGCGGCACGGATGTGACGAGTGCAAATTTCGGCAGGCTCGATGTCGTGCAGCGCAATCTTCCGCGCTTCATCAAACTTGGACTAAACCTGATGTGGTAGCCCCAGCACGCGGGCACCAACGTGGAGTGTGGGGTGTTCGGCAGGTGCATCTGAAGCGCTACACTAGAGTTTTCCGCTGCACATCCTATGCAATTCCTTTCCGAGAGCCTTTTGGAACTGATCACGCAGACGTCCGCGAACCTGCCGCCGGACGTTCGTGAGGCGATGGCCCGAGTGGCCACCGCTGAGGCACCCGGCACCCAAGGGTCACAAGCCCTCAGCATCATCGCCACCAACATTGATATGGCGTCCGAGGATCAGGGCCCGATCTGCCAGGATACGGGAATGCCGACCTTCGTCGTGCATACTCCCGTCGGTGTCAATCAGATCAAGCTAAAGCACGCGATCCGCGCTGCAGTCGCAGAGGCAACGCGCCGGGGCAAGCTGCGGCCGAACTCGGTGGATTCGCTCACCGGTGCGAACAGCGGCGACAACCTGGGCGTTGAAACTCCCGTCATGCACTTTGAACAATGGGAGCAGGACGAGATTGAAATCAAGCTTGTTCTGAAGGGCGGCGGTTGCGAAAACAAGAACGCTCAGTACTCACTGCCCTGCACGCTCGAGCATCTGGGACGCGCCGACCGTTCAATCGAAGGCGTACGAAAGTGCATTCTTCACGCCGTATGGCAGGCGCAGGGACAGGGCTGCTCGCCCGGTGCAATCGGCGTTTGCATCGGGAGCGATCGCGCGCACGGTTATTCACTTGCGAAGGATCAGCTGTTCCGCACGCTTGACGACACCAACCCCGTGCCGGAGCTGGCCGCTCTCGAACAACGCATCATGCAGGAAGCGAACACGCTCGGTGTCGGGCCAATGGGCTTTGGTGGCAAGGCCTCGCTGATCGGTTGCAAAATCACTGCTGCGAACCGCCTGCCGGCCAGCTTCTTCGTCTCGGTCGCCTATAACTGCTGGGCGTTCCGCCGGCTCGCCGTGCGCCTGGACGCGCAGACTGGAGCGATCACCAGCTGGCTGTATCGCGATCCCTCCCGTGAGGTGCAGCGCATGGCCCAAAGCCAAGGCTTCCCACTGACAGGCAGGGAAGTCGTGCTGCAGCCGCCACTCACCGAAGCGCAGATGCGCTCGCTCAAGGTGGGCGATGTAGTGATCATCAATGGCGAAGTGGTGACAGGTCGGGACGCCGTGCACGCGCACCTGATGAAGAATGCACCGCCGATTGATCTGAACGGAG
>DASQEG010000598.1:0-4382 GCA_035633775.1 Bryobacteraceae bacterium | reverse complement strand
TGCACTACGACAGGCAGTTTCCACCGCTGTGCCGCCTCGAAGAAGAAGTCGCTCCGGGGTGACAGAGGGTTCAATGGCTGGTACTGTGGCTGCAATTTGAGCGCTCGAAAGCCGAGCACCTCCACGCAACGCGCAAGTTCGTTGTGAAATTCTTCAAGCGGAATGTGTGGATGAATGCAGGCGCACCCGGTGAACCGGTCGGGCCAGGTGCGGCATGCTTCCGCTATCAGATCGTGGGATGCGCGATGGCTAGCAACTACGGGAAAGGGAATGGCCAGCGCACGCTCGATACCCTCATCGTCCATGAGGCGGAGCAGGACCTCGGCCGGCATGCTGCGGCCACTGTGCAGTGCATCACCCAGATGCGTGTGTGTGTCCCACACGCGGTAACCCTGACGCATCCGCCCATGATAAGCGGCGCTGTCCCGAGGTGCTTAGTCTGCGAATCCGTACTCTTTGAGCTTCCGGTAAAGCGTCGTGCGCCCGATACCGAGGAGCGTGGCCGCCGCAGTGCGATCCCCTTTCGTTCGGCGAATCGCTTTGAGGATTTCACGGCGCTCCAGCGCATCCAGGGGGATCACTGGTCCATCTTCGTCATCGAGGCCCGGCGCCAGGGCTGCAGTGGGCGAGGGTGAAAGGCAGGTTCCCGTAGCATTCGCCAGATTGAGCAGAGGGGACTGCGCGATCACGGCGCGGCTGATAAACGTGGACGGCATGTCGGCCACTTGCAGCACCTGCCCACGGTTCACTGCCACCATGTGCTGGATGCAATTCTCCAGTTCACGAACGTTGCCAGGCCACTCGTAGGCCATCAGCGCATTCATCGCTTCAGGCGAGATCGCGCTCGCCATGCCGTACTTGCGTAAAAAGTGCTCGATTAGATCCGGTATGTCCTCGGGACGCTCCCGCAGTGCAGGCAGTCGCAGCGTAATCACCTTCAAGCGGTAGAACAAGTCACGCCGGAAGGTGCCTTTGTCTGCTTCTGCTGCAAGGTCGCGGTGTGTAGCCGCAATGACACGGAAGTCCGAACGCCGGGAGTGGGTCGCACCGACCGGACGGAACTCCTTCTCCTGCAGAACTCGAAGCAGCTTCGCCTGCACTTCCAGGGGCAACTCGCCCATCTCATCGAAGAAGGCCGTGCCGCCGTTCGCCTGCTCGATCAGTCCGGTTTTCGCAAACATGGCGCCCGTGAATGCGCCCTTCGCGTGACCGAAAAGTTCACTCTCCATCAGTGCAGGTGGAATGGAGGAGCAGTCGACTACGACAAAAGGCCCCTGATTACCGCGCTGGTGGATCATCCGGGCGATGAGTTCCTTGCCGGTGCCTGTTTCGCCGAGGATGAGGACCGGCCATCGCTGATCCGACATCTGCTCAATGCGATTCACCACATGTCGGATCTGCGGCGACTTGCCGATGAATGGGCGCACGAGCGGGCTGTCCAGCGTAAGCATGGAGCGATTGGTATCCGAAGAGAGAGTGGCTCCGGAGTACAGAAAATCTCAGTTCGTTCCAGCAACGTCGAGCCGCACAGCGAACGCCTGAACGCCGGAAGCGCGGACCAGCTCAGCAAGGGCCTCCGCGTCGGCCTGCGTCTGCTTCTCGCCGACCAGCACTCGCCATACCGGTGGCTCCGCGGCACGCAGCACGAGGCGCACCGGCCCAAACTGCTCAAGCGACCTGCCGGCAGCTTCGGCCCGATCACGATCACGATAAGCCCCGGCCTGGACAGCGAAGAGTTCCGGCTGCTGTGCGAGTTGCTTAGGCGGAGCAATCACTGTAAGGCGAACGCGGGCCGTGCCTGGTCCAATCATCTCGATCTCGCGTGCAGCGGCCCTGGACAGGTCGATGATGCGGCCGTCAACGAACGGGCCGCGGTCCTGAATTCGAACTTCAACCGCTTTGCCATTGTCCAGATTGCTCACCTGCACCCATGTGTTGAACGGCAGCGTGCGATGAGCGGCGGTCAGCCTCTCCATGTCGTAAACCTCGCCGTTTGCCGCGCGCCTTCCGTGATACGGGTGTCCGTACCAGCTGGCAACGCCCTTCTCAGTTGACCCGATGCGAGGAGGCTTTGCCGTACGGACCTTCCTGCGTCCACACGCGGAACCATGGACCAGCGCAAGCACGAGCAGCAATGCAAATAGCAGAGGTGAGCGCATCGTCTACAGATGATGCTAACCCGCGACGGAGGCTCTGCAGACGCGCGAGCACACAAACAGGATGTACCTTTTACGTTCGCACTTGTGATTCCTGTGCTTTGTTTGTTTTTTCTCTTGACAAGCTCTGCAAACAACCTTATATATGGATCACAACTGCGATCCTTCGGATCGTACACATCGACGTAGGGAGACTCAACCGATGAAGAACGCAACAAAGAAGGCGACCAAGAAGACGGCGACGAAGAAGGCCGCTTCAAAGAAGTCCAAGTAGTCGAAGCTTCGAAGAAGCTTTCATCATGTGGCCCCGCCGGTGCGGGGCCTTTTTCATTTCTGCACCTTCCTCTGAACCAGTACCCGGAACGTCTCGCCCATCCCGAACAGTAAAGTCTTCAGCTGATTGCGCAGCCGCTGCGATTCGGCCGGGTCGTCGGTGTACAGCGCACCTGCAAACTCGTCCTGCTCTCCAGCACGCAACAACGCTGACGCAAGTGACTCATATCGAACCGTCTCCAGGCCTGACTCCTGCCCCGCCTCCTGAAGCGCGGTGAAGTCAACGTGCGCTGTGATGTCGCGCTCGCCCGGCGTTGCGAGAACATCATCGCTCGCTCGGTGCCCCCTGTACGCCATGAGCGTTCCTTGCGGAAACCGCACGAGCTCCCGGGTAGTGAACCCGTAGTCGATCGTGATCACGTGCCCAGAGTCCATGCTGCGGCCGATGCGGTGCATCCACTCCACCCGCGTATCCTGCCGCTCCACCACTTCGACCTCGGCAGGAATCTCAACCTGTACCGGTGGGCCTTCCGCCCACACAAATCGATCGCCGCTCATCGCGACACGACGTTCGGCTGGTCCGCGAGGCGTCCGCGCGACCAGATCGACAGGCAGCGCGTCAAAGAACTCGTTCGAGAAGACGACTCCGGAGAACCGTGCGGGGAACTGTCCGCTGTCAATCTCGACCGGAACGTACTCAAACTGCGAGAACGCTTCAGCCATCTCGCGCCTGCCTGCCCCAAGTTCGATGACAAGCGGCCGCCCTGCGCCCAGTTCTGCAGCGCACTGCCTGATCCACTGGGCAGCAAGCCGCCCGAACACTGGCTGCATCTGCTCAGCTGTGAAGAAATCACCGGCCCTGCCAAAATGATCACGCCGATAGTAGCCGTGCTCGGGGTGGTACAGGCACTGTTCCATGAACCGGCTGAACCGCATTGGTCCATCGCGGCGAATCTCATCGGCGAGCAGAAGCCCCAGCGCATTCACGGCCCGTATTGTACGCTGGCCTCGTGAGCCTGCCCGCGACGCTACGCGTGCGCATCAGCCCGGAAACAGCAGAGGCCATCGGCCTCAGTGCCGTAGTCGCGCAGGACCTCTCGCTGTCCGAGATGCTGAGCAACATCCTCGGCATTACCGGCAAGGATCCTGAACGCATCGCTGGAGTCCTGCGACGAGGCGGGCTGGTGGTGGGAGCGTCCCGGTTTCGGTGGGAGCCTTGCGCAGTCGAGGCCTCGGACGTTGAACCGCTGCTTGGCGCGTTTCCCGACTCTGAGCCCGGGAGGCCGTTTGCGGCGGAACGCTGTATCGAAGCAACCTTTCGCGAAGGACCCGCAGCGGTGTCGCTGGCGCGTGAGGCCGGGGAGAAAAGGCGCTTCCTCAAGCGCCGTGACTTCTGGACGGAACTGATGCAGGCCGTGCAGAATCCTGCGTACGTGCATTATTCGTACCGTGAAAAGGCGGACTTGTACCGGTGGAAGCCCGGGATCGCTGAGCTCCGAAGCTTGCAAGATGCCTCGGCGCTCCTCGCCTACTCGTCCCTTGAGCGCCGGCTTCGATCGATGAGCTTCAGCAGCGTCGATCTGCTCGTCAGACGCTGACTACTTGCGGTTCTTCGAACGGACCTTGATGCTCACCGGTGTACCTTTGAACCCGAACCGCTCGCGCAGCCGGTTGATGATGTACCGCTCTGCCGAAAAGTGGAGTTCGCTGGTGCGCTCCGTAAACATCACGAACGTAGGAGGGCGCACCGACGGCTGAGTCATGTAGTAGACCTTGATCGGAGGCTCGATCTTCAGCGTCTCGATGAAGCGGTTCAGCTCGCCCGTCGTCACCCGTTTCGACGCCGACTCGAAGCAGGTCTTGATCAATCCGAAGAGTTGCGTGACACCCGCGCCTGTCGCTGCTGAAAGAAATGCGACAGGCGCGTAGTCAAGGAACTTCAGCTCGTCGCGA
>DASQEG010000597.1:0-12973 GCA_035633775.1 Bryobacteraceae bacterium | reverse complement strand
GAACTGCACGGGTACTGCGCAACCACCGCACCGGACGTATCGTAGACAGTGAGGACGCCCGCCCTGGTCACCACCATCCTGGCTGCTTTGCCTGAAGGTGCTGTCAGGACGTTCGGGACCAGGATCTCCTGCCCTGCTTTCATCGACACTCCGGGATTCATTCGCGCGAGCAGTCCGGGAGATGCATGGAACATCTCACCGAGCGCTTCCTCGAGCGATGCGTAGCCTGGGCGATCCATTTTGGCCAGTTCCATCATGTCGCCGGGCAGCGGCGCGAAGGGTCCGGCAGCGTCGACATCGGTGATGCGGTACGGCACTACGACAGGGCTCGTGTCGGCGTTCAATGCCGCCCAGGTAGGCTGATCGAGAGCGCCCGACGCTTCAAGCTTGCGTGTAGTCTGAAAGCCGCGAAGTGCGCGCTCGAAGTTGGCCCCCGGCTTTCCGTCAATCTCTCCCGGTGAAAAGTGTGCACGATCGAGCAGGATTTGCGCGCGCAGGATTGCGAAACCTTCACTTCCGGTGAAAGTCGGCTGGTTCACTGCTTCCGCGGTAAACGGTGGTTCGACGGTGCGGCTGCGCGTGTTGCGGCGTTTTCGGCCTGCACCCTCGGCCAGCTCCACAAGAGTTAGTAGTGCGCAAACGGCGATTAGATAACGACGGTTCATGACGACTCCCTCGAATTAGAAACGGATAGGCCCCGAGACGTTACCGTGGGATACTGATCACGTTGAAGAACGAAGCTGGCGGCACTCACGTGACGGTAGGTTCAGTTCTGACAGACATCGTCAGAGATCCGGTTCGCCACCTCGTGAAGAGGTGGAACTGGAAGTCGGCGGTAACCAGCGCGCTTATGCGTGGCGCGATCTTCTTCGCCGCGAACTGGAGCGCCGGCCTGAACGCCGCTGTCGGGGCCATGCTCACGGAGTTTGCATGGCGAACCGCGGTGAGTGGCTTCTACGGTTCCATCACTCAGTCCTTTCGAAAAGCAGAGCCTGCCTGGGCGGCGGCACTGTTTGTAATGCTCCTGCTTCCTTTGTCGAGCCATGCCCTCGAGTTTGCGATCCACTTCCTTCGGGGCACGCCGAATCTGCTGCGCAGCGTTGCGGCATCGATGATTTTTACAGCGATCGGCACTGCATTCAATCTTTATGCTATGCGCCGCGGAGTGCTGGTGGTCGACGAGGAGCAACGTCCATTTCTTCAGGACATGAAGGCAATGCCTCAGGTAATTGGAGGCTTCCTCGCGGCAGGCCCGCTTGCTCTGTGGAGGCTCGGTCGTGCACGGCGCTAGCCGGACACCACGGACGCTTCACTTCACGAATGCATGGCATGCCACGTCTGGCGGAATTAGCACCTTTTATCGTGAGCTGATGCGGTATGCCGGTGATCACGGCCGTGCCATGACCCTGGTCGTCCCCGGCGAGTCTACCCGGACCGAAGACATCGGCGAAAACATCCGGATCTGTCACATTGCCGCCGACCTTTCCAGGATGGGCGGTGGCGGATACCGCGTCATGTGGCCGTGGGGACCGGGCGGGCAGGCAATTCGCACCATACTTCGGTCCGAGCAGCCCGATCTTGTGGAGATCTCGGACAAATACGGGCTTGCCATGATCGGTGGGCTCTTGCGTGGCTCGCTGGTTCGAGGCATCCGCCTGCGGCCGGTGCTGCTCGGCGTAAGTCACGAGAGGATGCACGACAATGTGGCCGCCTACCTTGGTCTTGGTGGATTGGGCAGGTGGGTGTCTCGCACGCACCTGAAACGGTATTACTGGCTGATGTTTGATCACCACGCGGCGAATTCGGCCTACACCGCGAACGAACTGGTACCGGCCTCCAGGGACCATCGCGTCTACCGCTGGCTGCATGTCTTGCCAATGGGAGTCGACTCCGCGAGCTTTGACCCAGCCGATCGCACAGCGGAAGCTCGTTGCGCGCTGGCACTGCGAGCCGGGTGCCCATGCGATTCACGCCTCCTGATGTATGTCGGCAGGCTGGCGCAGGAGAAGAACCTTCCTTTACTGGTGGACACCCTGGAACGTCTGCCCGACAGCTATCACCTCACGGTTGCCGGCGATGGAAAGTTGCGCGAATGGCTGCTGGACGTCGGTAACCGGCGGACAGGACAGCGCATCCACTGGCTGGGACATTTGAAGACCCGTCGCGAGTTGGCCAGCGCGCTGGCTGGTGCGGATGTGTTCGTGCATCCTAACGCGGCGGAACCCTTCGGCATAGCGCCTCTCGAGGCAATGGCTGCGGGAACTCCGGTCGTGCTACCGACGAGCGGCGGGGTCCTCTCGTATGCGTCGGAAGAAAATGCGTGGCTGGCTGACCCGGAAGGCGAATCTTTCGCGCGTAGGATAAGTGAGCTGTTTGCAACCGGGCCGGAACGGGAACGACGGGCCGCAGCGGGTCGGAGGACTGCTGTGGCCCACGACTGGAGCCGGGTCGCTGAACGATGGTTTGGGCTTTACGATGCGGCGGTTGCTGGACTTCCGATTCCTGCGGAAACTCCGGCGAGTGATTAACTTCCTGGTTAGCAGGACGGGTTTTGCGTCTTTGACTGGCCGATAGAATCAAACAACTGACAGATCACGATCATGTCCGACGCTACAGACAAACGCAAACGAAAGAGTGCCGGTGCAACACAGCGCACCGCGATTCTATGCCTGCCGCGCAAGCCTCAGGAGCAATCAGCACTGGAGTTCCGTCCATTGCTGCTGACCGACGTGCTTGCACCATCTCGGCGCCAGGGATGGGCTCCGGTGTGTCGGGGTTACTGCCGGTACTGACGCATCTCTAGTTCGCGTCGAGTATCCGCCGGGCAATCAGCAGCCGCTGCATATTGCTCGTGCCCTCGTAGATGCGGCCAATCTTCGCGTCGCGATACATCTTTTCGATGGGGTAGTCCCGGGTAAACCCGACGCCCCCCAGCACTTCCAGCGCACTTGATGCGACCTTCTCTGCGATCTCAGAGGCAAAGTATTTGGCCATGGCGGCCTCTGTGACGAATGGCCTGCCAGCATCGCGCAGCCGGGCGGCGTTATAAACCAGCAAGCGGGCAGCTTCGATATGCACGGCCATCTCAGCCAGTTGGAACTGCACACCCTGAAACTCGGCGATTGCCTGCCCGAACTGCTTTCGTTGTTTCGCGTAGGAGACCGCTTCCTGAAAGGCGCCCTGCGCGAGCCCAACCATCTGCCCTCCGATACCGATGCGCCCTTCGTTCAGTGTCTCGATGGCGATCTTGTAGCCCTTGCCGGGTTCGCCGAGGACGCAGGCGGCAGGGATGCGGCAGTTCTCGAGCAGCACCTCACACGTGGACGATGCGCGTATGCCGAGCTTGTCTTCTTTGCGGCCCACACGCAGCCCGGGCGTGTCGCTGGCCAGGATGAAGCAGGTGATGCCACGATGGCCGGCGTCGGGATTGGCATTGGCAAACACCAGGAACAGCCCGGCTTCCGCCGCATTGGTGATCCACAGCTTTTGCCCATTGAGAACGTACGTGTCACCATCCTGGCGGGCCCGCGCCTGCAGCGCGAACGCATCTGACCCGGAACCAGCTTCGGACAGCGCATAAGCTCCCAGCGCGTCCGCGGCGAGGTGTGGAAGATAAGTCCTCCGCTGATCCTCTGTACCCCACCTCTGAATCGCGTTCGCAACAAGCGTGTTGTGCACATCGACAACGACAGAGGCAGCGGGGTCGACCGCGGCAATCGCTTCGATCGCGAGCACCGACTGGAAGAAGGTCCCGCCTTGTCCTCCAAACTCTTCAGGGATGTCTATGCCCATCAAACCGAGTTGGAACATCCGTCGCAGCAGATCCGCGCGGAATTCGCCAGCGGTGTCCATGGAGCGAACGTGCGGCCGGATCTGTTCCTCGGCGAATTGCCGTACGGCATCGCGGAACATCTGCTCTTCTTCCGAGAGCACAGTGAGCGGTTCAGGGGCGTGCGAGGGGGTACTCAAGTGTCTCCACCAGCCAGTCACGGTTCATGGCAACGTGCTCGGTGAGAGTGCGCACCAGTTCTTCGCGCCGGTCGTAAAGCCGGTAACCTCCGGGCTCCCTTCCATAGCCTTCACGGCCCGCAGCCCGATTGTCCAGCAGCGCCTTGACGATGAACGGCATTACGGCGGAGTAATCGCCTGGCATGCTCTCTGTCGTCTTCGTGTATACATCTTTGTCAACTTTGCCCCATGTAACCGCTTCCGCGGGAGGGCACGAGCTGAGTGAGCCGTCGGTCACCGGTGCTGTCGTGATCTGCACATCGAAGTGATAGCCGCGGATGTTCGGCAGCCCGAGTACCTGCCCGAGACCCGGCTCAGGCTGCAGGTTGTAGTTCTTGGGAACGCCGCCACCAAGGATGAGAGTGGCCAGTGACTTCGCTTCACTCTGGAAGAGACCCCAGTGATGATAGGCACAGGCTTCGAATACCTCGGCATGCAGATCGATCTCGAAGTCGTAGCGCTGCTTAAGGCCCGCCTGTCGCAGCGCCCAAAGCTTCATGGAGTTCAGGAAGACACTGCCATCGGCTGGCGCTCCGACGAACACCGGAATGGCCAGCCGGTGGCATGTCGACAGCAGGCCGGGCGTTACACCGTTCTGCTCTTCCTGCGCCGCGTAGTAGGCACCCAGCAGGTAGCGCATCTCAGTGCCGGTCATCTTCTTCTGGAACTCCGGCCGGTCGAGCACTGCGCTCACGAACCGGTCCTGATCCAGAAGCACGCCTTCATCGAAGGCCATGTCGGTGACACGAATCGTACCTTCGTCGCGCAGCTTCGCATCGTCGGACCAGATCGAGACCTCATGAACAGGGCCGGACTTGTACTTGTCGAGGCTTCGGTGTCCGTCGTGATAGCAGACCGCGTCCGTTGTGCTGATGTAAGCTACCCAGCCCGTCTCGAGCAGCGGTATTAACCACGCAAGATGCTGGCCAGAGACGGTCACCGGTCCGGCGATGGCTATCGTCAAAGGACACCCTGACGAGATCGCGCGGTCAAGGATGCCGTAAACCCGGCGAAGGAATGCTCCTCCGAACGCCGGAAGGCAGTGGGTGAACAGTTCATGAAGCGTGCCGCATTCATCAACGCGCTTCACGCGAACGTAATTGCGGCCATGCTCTCCGTGCGACATCGCTTTGACGGTAGCATGGCAACTATGAACGAAACGGCGTCCTGGACCATTCATGAAGCGGGCCTAAAGCTCCGCCGCGGGGACGTCAGTTGCCGGGAGCTTGTGCAGCATGCGCTCGCGAGCGCCGAACGAATTGCTCATTTGAATGCATTCATCACCGTCACCGGTGAGGAAGCGCTGCAACAGGCAGAGGAGCTCGATCGCGAGTTGCGCGAGGGCAGGGATCGGGGGCCGCTGCACGGCATTCCAATAGCGCTCAAGGACCTTTTCTACACACGAGGCGTAAGGACCACAAACGGCTCCAGGCTGTTTGCAGACTTTGTGCCGGACTACGACGCTACGGTTGTAGTGCGGCTGCGAGAGGCGGGCGCGGTGAGTATAGGCAAGTTGAACCAGCACGAGCTTGCCTATGGCATTACCTCGAACAACCCGCATTTTGGGCCGGTGCGCAATCCGCATAATCCGGACTGCATTCCCG
Source organism: Bryobacteraceae bacterium (assembly GCA_035633775.1). Lineage (GTDB taxonomy): Bacteria > Acidobacteriota > Terriglobia > Bryobacterales > Bryobacteraceae > JAWXCM01. The sequence continues at coordinate 7,361 of DASQEG010000597.1, read as the reverse complement.
GTGGGTCAAGCGGTGGAAGCGGCGTCGCGGTAGCCGCTGGAACTGTGTTCTGTGCAATGGGCAGCGATACGGGTGGCTCCATACGCATCCCTGCGTCGCTGTGCGGCACCGTCGGATTGAAGCCGACCTTCGGGCGGGTCAGCCGTTACGGCTGCTTTCCCCTCGGCTTCACCCTCGACCACATGGGTCCGCTGACCCGCACGCCTGTCGACGCCGCGCTCGTGTTGAACGCGATCGGAGGCCGTGACGGACGAGATGTCACAGTGCGGCGCGAGGCAGGTGAGGACTTTACCTGGCAGGAGGAAGAAGTGTCACTGGCAGGAGTCCGCGTCGGTGTGCCGGAAAACTTCTACAATTCGGGCCTGGCGCCCTCGGTTCGTGAAGCATGGGATCGCGCCATCCGCAATGCCGGCGAGCGCGGGGCCTTGTTGGTACGCGTGCAGGTGCCCGACCCCGAAGGTCTCGTGGCTGCTGCCAGAACCATCCTCATGGCCGAAGCAGTGGCAGCCCTTGAGCCGTATTTGGAGCGCCGCGAAGAGTTCGGTGCGGATCTGCTTGCCCTTATGGATCAGGGTCGCGCGGTTACGGGCTATGCCTATGTCAATGCGCAGCGGCGGCGAGAACGACTGAGCAGGGAGTATAAACGGCTCTTCAACACGATCGATGTTCTAATCACACCTGCGACGCCCGTGCCGGCGCCCCGTATCGGACAGGCTACGGTAAGCGTGGACGGCACGGAATACGACACACGTCTGCTGATGACGAGCTTCGCCCGCGGTGTAAACGCACTCGGGCTCCCGGCCGTATCCGTTCCGTTCGGCAGGTCCACCGAAGGTCTGCCTCTCGGGTTGCAGCTCATCGCGCGGCCGTGGCAGGAACGAACGCTGCTGCAGATTGCCGAAGCCTTCATGCACGGCGTGGAGGCGACTCCCGCAGCCACAATGTGAAAGCGGCGGTGACTGCGCTCAGCAGGACCAGGCGGCTGGCGAAAGGATGCTTTTCCACCCAGTTCCAGGCTGCTGGGTGGCCCTGCCCACTGCCTTCCACGCCGGAGTATTGCGGCATTGGGTGAAACAAGTTATTGGGGGCACCCTCGCTCTTGCGCTCGCGGGTTTTCTGCCCCTGGAAAGCGATCTTGAGCAGGACCTTATCCGCAATCCCCGGTGCCAATTCCTGTGTCCACTGAAGCAGTTTGCCGGCGCCTCCAACGACAAACTCACGCACCGGATGCTCCGCTGCATGCAGGATCGCGTCCGAGACAGCCTTGGGCTCGTACAGCGGCGGAAGGCCCTGCGGCTTTACGCCGATCCTGGTTCGTGCTTTATCGAAGAACTGTGTGTCGATGGACGAAGGGAGGATCTCGGTCACGCTTATGGGAACGCCCTCGTGCTGTAGTTCCAGACGCAGAGCCTCCAGCATTCCAGTGATGCCGTGCTTCGAGGCTGCATACGCGCTTTGATAAGGCAGTGCCCGGCGCGCCTCGACAGAAGAGATATGAATCAGAGCTCCCCCGCCTGTGCGCCGCAGGTGGGGAAGTGCGGCCATGGCCCCGAATGCCTGGCCATTGAGGTTCACCTCGATGATGCGCTTCCACTCTTCGGGCGTAGTTTCTTCGAATCTCGCATAGATGCTGATGCCGGCCAGGTGGACCCACGTGTCGATGCGGCCGAAGCGGGCCGCCGCCGTATCGGCCACCTTGCGCATGGCGTCGAAGTCCGCCGCGTCAGCAACCACGATCTCCACCGTCCCGCCACGAGCGGTGATGGTTTCCGCAAGCGACTGCAGGCCTTCCTGGTCCCGCGCCGCGGCAACGACGCGCGCACCGCGACCGGCGAAATCCAGCGCTGTTTGACGCCCGATGCCGCCCGAAGCGCCGATCAGAACAACAACCTGTTCGGACAGCGGCTTCAATCTTGGCTTCATACCCTTACGACTCCGCCCGAGTGCCGGGCGGAGTGCCGTAACGGTAAGCCAACTTGCTGTTACTGACCGGCTCCTTTATCGGCGTGGGATCCACGGTGGACCCGACCGAACTGGCCCTTATGCTTCGCCCACAACTGGTCAGCTTTCGTCCGCTGCTCGGGCGTGAGCTGAGCGTAGAATGTGGCCATATTCCGCGCCATCACTGCCGAGACCTTCGCCTTAAGCTGGCCCTGGCGCTCAGTAAGCTGCTGAATGGCAGCCGTGTTGTTCGCCTTCACGGCGGCCGCCAGTTCCTCGCGGTTCCGGCGCAGTTCCGTGGTCACCGGCTCGAGTTCCTGCCGGCCCTGGCGGAAGAGGTCGCGTGCATGCTGCTTCTGAGCATCCGTCAGGTTCAGCTCTGCACCGATACGGTGCATCATCCGGCCGTTGCCCTTTGGTGCGGCCGTCGCGCCGATCGTCAGTCCGATCGCGAGGACAGCCGCGGCAACTGTCTTTTTTAGAATCATTGGTTCCGAGAACCTCCTGCTTGTAATCCTGAGCCAGCCTTGTAAAGCGCGTATGCAGTCAGCGTAAAAGTTTGTAAACGTGGAGCGGTTGCAGGTAACAAGCGATGCTACAGTCGCGGACAGGATGAGGATTCTCGTCATCGATGACGATGTGGAGCTCGCGTCCCTGTTGGGCGAGTACTTCGCACGCGAGGGCTTTCGCGCCGAGTTTGCGCATGACGGCAGCACGGGCCTGCAGAAGGCTCTGGCAGGCAGCTTCGAGCTGGTTGTCCTTGACGTCATGCTACCGGGGCTGGATGGTTTTGAAGTGCTCCGCCGCCTCCGCGCGCAAAGCCGGTTGCCCGTGGTTATGCTTACCGCCCGCGGTGAGGACATCGATCGCATCCTCGGTCTGGAGCTTGGTGCTGACGACTACCTTCCGAAGCCCTTCAATCCTCGTGAACTCACGGCCCGTATTCGTGCGGTCCTGCGCAGGACCGAACCCCGACCCGGCTCCGAGCGCATTGAGGTGAACGGTGTTTCACTTGACCCGGGCACTCGCGAAGTAACCTGTCAGGGCCGTTCCGTGGAACTGACCACGATCGAATTCGACATCCTCGAGCAGCTGATGCGGGCGGCCGGTCGGGTCCTGTCACGCGACCAGCTGATGGAGACGCTGTACAGCCGTAAGGCAACGCCGTTCGACCGTGCCATGGACATGCACATCAGCCACCTCCGCAGGAAGCTGGAGTGCGGTGGCCGTCCGCTGATCAAGACCGTTCGCGGAGTCGGCTATCAGTTCCTGCGTTCGGCTGGTGACGCTTGAAGTCGCTGTTCGTCCGCACCTTCTTCTGGCTGCTCGCCACCGTGGTGCTGACATTCATCGCGATGACCGTTGCCGCTGCACTCGACTTCGATCCGGACGAGAGACGAAGGGGCCCGCTGGGCTCCCTGGTTTCTCTCCAGCTGGCGGAAGCTCGTCACGCGTGGGAGACTGGCGGCGCAGAGGGACTGGGACAGGCATTGCAGCGATTTAAGAGCGCAACCGGTTTCGATGGAGTGCTGACGGACAGGTCTGGACGTGATTTGTTGACGGGCGAGCATCGCCGGGACTTGCTGCAGGCCATGCGAGCCCGGCGGCGCGCGTCCTACTGGCGGCGCGAGCGCACCATCGTCGCACGGCGCAGTCCGGACGGGCAGTATCTGTTCTTCACCGTCCTGCAGCGGAGGAACGTGCTGGGCTGGATCCTTCAGCCCGAGATTCACCTCACGGTACTCGGCGTACTTGCGGTGATCAGCTTCGCATTCGCGCGCAGGCTCACCAATCCTGTAAAGACGTTGCGCGACGTAGTCGAACGCTTTGGCAAAGGTGACCTTCGCGCACGATCGGGCTCGCGGCGGCAGGACGAGATCGGCGATCTGGCCCGTGCGTTTGACCGCATGGCCAGTCGGACCGAAACTCTCCTTGCCGCGGAACGCAGACTGTTGCTGGACATCTCACATGAGCTCCGTTCGCCACTGGCAAGGCTCGGCGTTGCTCTGGAACTCGCACGAAGTGAACCCGGCGAAACACGACATCTGGACAGAATCGAGCGTGAAGCTCACCGGCTGAACACACTTGTTGGCGAGCTACTGCAGGTTACACGCGCCGAAGGCGACGCCGCGCGAATGCGGAAAGAAGATTTGGCTCTCGAGGAGCTGATCGACAGTATTGTCGAGGACGTTTCCGTTGAAGCTCAGGCGCGCGGCTGCGCATTACGCTGGACGGAACGCCGCCCGGTTCAGGTCCGCGCTGACGCTGAGCTACTTCGCCGTGCGATTGAGAATGTGATCCGCAACGCAACTCGATTTGCTCCTGAAGGTAGCGACGTTGACGTCTCACTCCGTTGCTCGGCCAGCGAGGCGAACGTCGAGGTACGGGATCGCGGGCCCGGAGTGCCTGCGGAGCATCTGCCCCGCATTTTCGATGCGTTTTACCGGGTTGACACGGATCGCAACCGAGCCAGCGGGGGAACCGTCCTTTGACTGGCAATCGCGCGGCGTGCGGTCGAGTTGCACGACGGCACAATCTCTGCTGACAACGCACAGCCCGGCTTGCGAGTGTCGATCGTTCTGCCGCTTACGGCTGCGGCGTAGTGGTGGTAGTCGTGGTTACTTTGCGGGAGCGGATGGTTTCGCCGGCACCTGCTCCGGAAGCAATGCTGTCGAGCTGTGTCACACGCTTACGAATCGCCGGCACAAAGCACGTAACTTCCTCTGCTGACGCTCCTGAGGCCTGGACTGCCCGGGTCAGATCTGCGTCGCTGATTTGCTTCAAGCGGGAGGCAAGCCACTTTGCATGCTCAACCCTGATCCCGCGAAGTACTTCGTACCGTTGCTTGCCTGCGTAGTTCAGCGTAACGAAGCCGTTCTGCACTTCCTGAACGAAGTGCTCTGAATCGCGAGCGTAGTTGGCGCAATCCCACTGAGACCTCCCAGTCTTCTCTTCCGCCCGGCCCATCGTGCGGCCCCAATCGGTGACGGCGTAGTACTGCTTGCCATCTACAGCTACGACCGACATATTCTCAGGTTTCACGTCCCAGTTTGCGAGGAGTGCGATCAGTGCCTTCAACGCACCGAGTTCCTGAGTGTTCTGAAGTTGGTCGTCCCGCAGGGTCCAGCGCTGATCGAGGTACTTGACCCGGGGATTCATCAATTCAAACCGAGCGTCGGTGAAGCGGCCATCCTTGATGTGAGCACCTGCACGGCGCAGGTCCGAAGCTCCCTCTACCGTGCCTTCCGCCAGATAGTAGGCGGGCTCAGCGTAAAAGCCTGCGGCGTGCACCAGGCGCGAAGCGAGCGTTTCAGCTTTCACTTCAAGTCCGAACTTCACAATCCACCGGCGGTCTGCCGCGTCCTGGACGATAACCTTCGGCGTGCTGCCGCTCGACTCCTCCTTTTCGAACCGGAACGGAGGTTTCGGTGCGTCAGCTGAAAACGTGACGGTTGGGGGAGCATTAGTGACCACCAGTACAGGTTCAGCGACGCCCGTCAGAGCGCCCAGCATTAGAAGACCGAGGTACTTCACATCTATCAGACCAGGAACGGCGGTTCTCTGTTTCAGACCGCTTTTCACTGCTTAGTAACGAACGTTGATGAGGAGTGTCCACTTAGTCGGATCTGACTCATGCCTGCATCGTTTGCAATTGTTCATCACGCTAACCAGTACCTGATTACAGAGGGCTATGACAACCGGGAGGGGATCGCTGCGATTGCAGGACGACCCGGCGAAACAACGGGCTTTCGGCACATTCTTCGTCTGCATGAAAAGCTTGAGATTCCGTTCAATCTCCACATCAGCGGAACTTTGCTGGAAGCGCTGGCGTGGCACGATCCAGCGTTTCTCAAGGAACTGCGGTGTCTGGTGAAGCTGGGGCTCATTGACCTGGTTGGCAGTTGTTACGGCCAGAACATCATGCGCTTCTTCGGCCCCGAGTACAACCGCAAGCAGCTGAACGAAGAACTGCTGCTGTACCGGCTCCACCTCGGTGTTGATCCGGCACAAGTGAAGGCATTCTGGCCTCCCGAGCGGGTTTGGGATACACGGCACATGGCTCCTGCACTTCGCGACGGACGCCTGCTGAATGGAGGCTACAGCTATGTGATTCTTGACGATCGCCTGCTACTCGACCCCGCAGATCCGCTGCACCCACGACGCCGCTATGACGAGAATCCTGAGTGGAACGCTGAACTCTTCCTAATGCATGAGATCGAAGACGGTCTCGGCCTCATCGCATTTCCAATAGCGACACGTCTTCGCAGGAGTATCCCGCCGCGGCAGGACGATGACTGGCATCAGGTTCGAACAGATCTGGAAGGACTTCTGGTGCAGGGCGTCGCTGAAGGAGCAGAGTCCTTCCTCGCACTCTATGCCGACGATATGGAGAAGGTGTCGGGCATCGGTGAGTGGGGAGGAGGCGGGCCCGGTCGCTATGAAAAGTTTTTAAGCTGGCTCGCTGAGAATCGTCAGTGGATCACTCCGGTAAAGCTGAATGCATGGGCAGAGACAACGGAAGTTAGCTCCACCCGGCGTATCAAGCGCGGCACTTTCCAGGAGCTCGCAGTAGATTTCGAAGCCGGTGAAGGTTACGAGCGCTGGTACCTGGCCCCGGACTGGGCGCCTTATCGAGGCTACTTCAACTTTGCTGAAGCAAAAGTCAAAGAGGCAGTGGTCCAGGGCGGGGATGAAGCCCTCTTACAACTCGCCGAGAAACAGCTGCTCGTAGCCAACTGGGAAACCGCGTGGCACACCCCCGCGTCGGGTCCGCATGGAGACAGTGAGGTCCATGGGCACGCGAGTCCCTGGGCTAGAGCGCTGACGAGCCATAGCCGTCATGCGGCGGTGACCGCGCGGGCAGCCGTCTGGTTCAGCCAGCCACCACAGCCTGCCAGCGCGATCCTCGACGATGTCGATGGTGACGGTGACATGGAGGTTGTACTGCGCACGGACAAGCTGTTTGCGGTCATCTCGCCGCGATTCGGAGGCAGAGTTGTGTCCCTCTGCGTGCCCGGCGCGATGGTAGTTGGCAATCCTTGTGATGACTGGAACTGGCAGGAGGACCTGAATCGATTTATGGATGTGCCGCGCAATCATCCTGGCGCATTTGCCGATGTAGGGTGGGAGCACGAGGTGTATACGCCGGAGCTGGAAGTGGCCGAAGGCGCGTTAGCTCAGATACGGTTGCGCGGCGCCTCGGGGATCGTCAAGACGTATTCAGCTGCCGCCGGTGCGTCGGTGCTGTCGGTCGTTTACGAAATTCCGGCAAGCGTCGAGAGCATCAACGTCGAGTTTGGGCTCTCGCCCGACTACCTGCACCTCCTGCGTCAAGGGTCTGATGCTCTGGAGTGCTTTACTGAAGCAGACCGGCGTGGCTGTCGTAGTAATCGCGCTGCCGTGTGGGTCCGACCGCAACC
>DASQEG010000596.1:0-4639 GCA_035633775.1 Bryobacteraceae bacterium | reverse complement strand
GAAAACGGCATTGCGGTAACGACAAGGCTGCTCACATGACTACACCAGAAATCACTGGCATTGCGCCGTTCTTCATCGTGAATGACGTCCCCGCCGCACTGGCTTTTTATCGTGATTGCCTTGGGTTCGACGTTGCTTTCCAAGGGCCCGAACCAGACGACATCTTCTTTGGCATCGTCCAACGCGGTGCTGCGATGATCATGCTCAAGGCAGTCGGCTTGAATCCAGTCCTGAACTAAACGCGAGACGTCAAGAACGGCATCGCCCGCTGGGACGCATACCTTGCTGTCCCTGATCCCGACGCGCTAGCAGCCGAGTTCTTGTCGCGCAGCGTCGAGTTTTTCGAGCCACTCACAGATACTGCGGATGGCTTGCGCGGATTCGAACTGAAAGACGCTGACGGCTACGTCTTGTTTTTCGGTCGCCCTCGATCATGAACGCCTCTCAAACTGAGGACGTCGCATGTCCGAATCGTTAAGTCCCCTGCTGCGCGCCTCCGACACTGACGGTCAAGGCGGACAGTCGCGGCGGATCATCTCTCTGCCGGTCAGTCAAGTTAAAGTACGACGCGCGCCGGAGTTTACGGGCGCGATGCGAACGTCGCGGTACCCAGCGTGCGCTGGGCCGCATTACGGTCGCGCCGTTTTATGCGGTGGGGGTATGTCCGCCTTCGACAGCAAAGTTGCCAAGTCTTCCGCGATCTGCTGGGAAGACCGAGACGCATTTCCAGCCTCACTCGAACCGAACCCGGCTGGATCTTCTGCTCGGCTTACGCCTCCGTTTGTCGTTAGGCAAACACGCCGCACTGACACGCGGGCGGTGATCGTCCGCTTCAACGAAGCTGTCAAGCCACAAGACACCGACGCCATCGGAGCTCTGCTAACGGACGAAACAGTCTACGAGGACACGGAGCCTGTGCCGGACTGACGAAAGATCGAAGGCAAGACGGCCGTGGTGGCGTTTTGGCGCGAATGGTTCGCACGCAATCGCGACGCAAAGTTCGAGAACGAAGAGATGATCGTCAGTGGTGACCGCGCAGTCGTCCGATGGGTTTCTCGCAGGACGCAGAACGGGCGACCATGGCGACTCAGGGGTGTAGACATCTTCACGGTACGCGACGGCAAAATCGCGGAAAAGCTCGCCGTATCTCAAAGGTCGACATGGTTGTTGTCACCGCCGTTCTGCTACGGACGTACCCACGGACGTATGACGCTGGGGGCGTTCGACGAGTGGACTCGGCCTGCTCCTTACTCATCAAGATGATGTAGACGGGACGGGCTTCGAGCCAACGTGTCAGTCCAAGGACGCCTCAAACTCATCGGCTTGTTGTGATCGTAGCATCGCTGACCGCTCAGAAGTCGCCTATTCCCATCGTATGGGACGATGTCGAACTCGCAGACTGGCCAACTCCGATCGCTGAATTAAATCTCCGGCCCGGCCTCTTCAAGCCACGCGACTATCATGCAGTAGCTGGAGACAACCTCCGGACCGATCATGTTTATCACCCCGACCGCGAACCACCCGGATACCGGGAGAAGCTGACCAGCTTAAAGCTGAGAAACTCGTCGACGCGAACCAGATCCACACGCAGGCGGATTGGATTGCTGCCGGGAAACGAGTGTGGGATGAACTGAATGCGCCCAGCTTCCGCAGTTCAGTCCCTGAACTGATCGCAAAAGCGCATTCACGCGTGGTTCTTTCCAAGGTGCCTCTGCAGCCAGACGGAACGGTGTTTGCGCTGCGGTGGGTGGTTTACGGACCGGGGTCTGCAAATCAGCTATCTGGAGTGCGCCTCTTGGTTCGCGGGTACCGGGGCATCGGTTCGGCCTTCGGCTCACGGCCGACGATAAGCGGGCGCTCCTCGCATTCTTGAAAGCGCTTTAGCCGCAGCACCGAATCGTTCGTGTCAGCGGAACGCTTGGGGCGATGCTCGCCATCGATCGAGAACGGAGCATGCCCCACCTAAAGCGTAATTGCTGAGGAGTTCGGAAAACGGTGGTTTCGGGAGGCGGGCAATGCTCCACGCCGAATGCTTCCTTGTGGCTTAAAAACAGTGGTCCCGAAACGCGTTCCTAAAAACAACGACAGAAAAAATGTGAGCTCAATGAATTATGGGACGAGGCCTCCAGCATTCCGGATCCACTTGGACGTGGTAGTCGGCGACTCGTACATGTGCGGGTCAGATCGCTCCGAATAGCTCGACGGTTCCTCCGCACCGAACCTGAGCCGTGGGCTGAGGTTCGCGATCAGAGCCACCGTAGTCGGCTGTATTCGCGCGTAAGTTGAGGCGAGTAGAATGGCTCAACCGTACTCGGGAGGCCCGCATTGATTGAAGCGATCACAGCCCCTGAACTGCTGACGTGCGCGACCAATGACGGGCTCCCTCGCCCTGACATGAGCACCGAGCCTCCTTCCGGCAACGCCGTTTATCCAAGGGAACCGGTCTACACTGGACGACATGTCAGGAGAGTTCAGTATTTGCGTACAGCATTTCGCGATCGGTCGGGCCATTCTGGAGCAATGAAGGTAGCTGCCTGCCTGGCGCCGCTCCTCTCTGCCGGTTCCCCTGAGGCAATTGACTTCATTCGAGAGCAAGTTCGTCGCTGCGAATGGGAAGGTGTATCCATACTTTGCTGCCCGGAAGCGATTCTTGGCGGCCTCGCGGACTACATCGAGAATCCCTCCAGGTTCGCGATCAGGACGAACAATGGCCAGCTCGACGAAGTCCTCATGCCGCTTGCGAGCGATACGGTGACTTTGATCGTCGGCTTCACAGAACTCGCTGACGACAATCAACTTTTCAACGCAGCGGCGGTATTTGGCAGAGGTCGCGTATCGGGTCTGTACCGTAAGCTCCATCCCGCCATTCGGCGATCGGTTTATTCGCCCGGATCGGCGACCCCTGTGTTCCGAGTGGGTAAACTGACGTTCGGAATTGTCATCTGCTACGACTCTACCTTCTCCGAACCTGCGAGGGCTATGGCGGCGCAAGGCGCAAAGGCGCTCTTTGTGCCTGCGAACAACGCCCTGCCGAAAACTCGCGGTTACGCAGAGCTCGTGCACGAGGCAAGAGCCTCGGACATCGCCAGAGCGGTCGAGAACCGCGTCTGGGTGATCCGCGCCGACGTTGCAGGCGTAAACAGCGACCTGGCTTCCCACGGCTCTTCGGCGATTGTCGACCCCAATGGGAATGTCATGCGCGACGCAGATCTCCGTAGTACGGATTTGCTTGTTGCAGACATAGCCGCGTGATAACCATCGCTGACGACGACATCTTACACGCCGATGTGTCCCTCCATGAGAGGGCCGGTCCCCGTCAACAATTTTCTTTCGCGGGTACGAGGGATGAAACACCTTCCCGCTGGTGAGCTCAGAGCGACATTGATGTCGTCCCCTGCCTCAACGCTTCGTCGTACGTCTCCCAAAGCCGCTTCTGTCCCCATCCTTTCATCGCACTGTATATGAGCAGCTTTGCTCTGTGCCAGTTGGGCGTCCTCGATGCAGCGGGTGTTGCAGCCTGTTCTGCGCTCTGCACCTCCGAAAGACGCGAGCCCGGACACTATTCGCAGTCACCCGGACTCAGCGGTTTATTCGCGAAATCGTTCCAGCGTTGCGTGAAGTGTTATGCGGCTGAGACCGCAACCATCGATCTCGAGTTACGCAGCGGCGGATAAGCTTCTCCGGTGATCCATAGTTTGTGCAATACGACGGCCAGCTTTCGCCCCACGGCAACCACAGCCCTGCGTTTGGCGTTTTTTCCACCGGGTTCCGCCACTCTGGGGCCCCAGCGCCTCAGATCAAAATCGGCACCGAACCTGCCAAGTAAAGGATGTGCGTTTTGTAGGAGCAGAACTCGCAAATACGCGTTCCCGTCTTTACTGATGTGCAAGTGCGGCTGACTTTGGCCGGAATTCCGAGGTCCCGGCCGCAGCCCGAGATGGCAGGCCACGTCGCGGCTGTGCGCGAAGTGCTCCGGATCTTAGGTCGTCAGAACATACGTCAGTGCGACCTGCGTTCCGACTCCATACACCTGCTTCAGCAGTGCAGTCTCGGGATACTGCTCCCTTGAGATAGCCTCGATCTGCTGCTCATATTCCTTAATTCGCTTGGAGAGTGATTCCACTTCCTCGAACAGCGGCATCAGCGAGGACTTCAGGTCCGGAGTGAGGTTCTCGCCAATTCCGGGTTTCACCGACTCTGCACCACAACTCTTCAACGGCTCACCAAAGGACTTGCACAGCCCACGGATTGCATTAATGATTGCTGTCCTCGCCTGCGCCAGAAGAGCCCGGGCACGAATCACATTGATGTGCGCCTGTGCATTAGCCGTACGATGCTTTACCGGGCTCAGCAACCGTGGATCAATCTGGGCCAGTCGTGCGAGCATTCTTCCGTCAAGCCTGTCATCTTGCGGCTGCTCTCGCTAATCATTCGGACGTTCCTGGCGTGAGCAACGATCACTTCATGCCCGATAGCGGATAACTGCCGGCTCATCCATGGCGAATGAGTTCCCACCTCGAGCGCTACACGGATCTGAGGCGTCACCTGCGTCCGCTCCTGAACTGGCCTTGTTTCTCTACTTAGATGTCTATATACTAAGCTCTCTGTGTATGCTGAAGGTTGACGCTCTCCAAGGTTC
>DASQEG010000595.1:0-3652 GCA_035633775.1 Bryobacteraceae bacterium | reverse complement strand
TCCCGCCCGCTGTCGCTGACCAGATCGGCGCGATAGCAGAAGTTCGGGGACATCAGAATACGCTCGACAGAATCGCGGATCGCCTCTTCATGCGAAAGACTATCGCGAGACCGCAGCGTTCGGTAGAAGGTCTGCAGGTCGTCGCGCTCGGTGCCCGAAAGAGGCCGGCGCCAGGCGCGAGCGGCAAAGTCCAGCATCGCTTCTACATGCCGCGGCTCGGCTTCCCTGCGAATTCGCTCGGTTGCCCGAAGCGTGTCGTTAACCCTGGCGAAGTGCTCTTCGATGGCACGGACTGCAATGGGATCGTTCGACCGGTCTGCTTTGGCCTTGGCGATGTACGTGTCCCGCAGTCCCAGGATCACCGGTGTAGCGCTCACCTCGGCATCAGACGGGCGAGCAGTTCCTGATTCACGCCCCTTGCCCTGAACTTCACCACTCTGGTTGAAGTAGTACTGGACCCAGGTCCGAGCTGTGTAGTCACCGAGGAACTCGAAGTCCAGCCAGAGCCGATCGAGCTCCTGCTTTCCCTTGTCATCGAGGATCAGCTCGATCAATGGCTGATCGTCACGCCAGTACCCCATGACGTTGTGATAGCCGGCACTGAGGAGCCTGCCTTTGTCTTGCGAATCATCGGGGAAGAACCGGCCCCGCTCCTTCATGTAGAAAGCATCCGGGAACACTGAAGCAAATCGTGCAAACGAGGCTTCCACCCGCTGCCTCTGGTCGGCGGGGATCGCAAGATCCTGGTCGCCGGCCCGGTTCTTGAGCATGAGCGCCGCAGCGCGAAAGGCCGATTCGCGTCCGAGGCCCGGGTACCGTGGAACTTCCGGCTGTTTCGGCGCCTCGCCTTCGTTCCGGAAAGCCGCCCGGTCGAACTCGCGGCGGTGCTCATTGAACTGCTTTAATTTCCAGTTCATCAGCGGCTGCGATGTCGGGCTCAGGCCGTTTACAGTTGGTGAGGCAAACTCCATTGCGGTGTGCTTGCGAATGCGCGCCACAAAATCACGCATCTCAACGCAGCCGGCGCGCAGACGCGACTCATCGGCTGCCTTCGGGTCCGGCAGCGCGCGCCACATACCGCGCAGCTTCCCGACAGGTCCCACGTCGTCCACTTTGCCGTCGGTCAGAAACTCGTAAACGACAGGCAGGTACTTCGCACTGATCTTTGCTTCGTCCGCGATCGACGCCAGCGTCGCTGAGCGCTTGCCGAGGGCGGCGCGGTGCTGGAAGCGCCATGCGGCCATGAAGTAGTCGGCGTAGTCGGTCGGCTGCCGCAAGTAGAAGTTGACAATCCGCTGGATGGCGAACTTTTCCCGGTCGGTTTCCACCAGCATGAAGTGCGGTGCGAACAGGATGCCGTCGGGCGTCAGCGCCATGTGGTTCGATACTTGCCGGGCAGCCTGCAGGTACTTTCCAAACAGCGCAGGCGACATCGTAAGTGACTCGCCGGAGTTGTCGAAGCCTGCGGTGTTCGCAGGGTCGACAGGGAATTCTTTGGCGGGCGCTATGTCAACGCCGGTCAGGTCACGGATGGTGTAGTTGTACTCCGCGTTGCTCAGGCGGCGTGCCAGCACCGGACCCGGATCGCCCGCATTTTTCTCCGCCTCGTTCCGGCGGACCGCCTGGATCCAGGCAACGACTTTGTCGCGATCGGCGGCGGTCGGCTGCTTCACTCCCTTCGGCGGCATCTGGCCGGCTGACACGCGATCGAGCACGTGTGCCCAGTGACCGTGATCCCGGGCGACAGCGGCCGCCGTCGTGTACGGTGACAAATCGAACTGCGCGGCCGGCTTGGCCCCCGTATGGCAGGCGTTGCAGTAAGTCTGAAGAAACGGCTTTACGGTGCGTTCGAACGACTGCTGGAGCTGAGCTTCGGAGTTTGCCGCGAATGAGGGCAAGGTGACAAAACAGGTGATAAGTGCGGCTACGTCCGCGCGGAAACGCATGATCTTCGTGGAGCCCGAGGGCTTGCGTTCAGGATACCGAAAACCGGCCGCCTTCGGGAAAGACGACCGGTTTTCTGTTCAACTGAGATCTCAGAACTGAATCATCAGCGTGAGATTCATCAGCGGTTGTCCGCCGAACGACGCCGTCGCGGGATCGCCTGTCGATTTCCCGAAGTTCTGCGGATTGCGGAAGTCGACGACCGTGTCCGGCGGATTCAGGTTCCACGTCTTAAGTGCGTTCTGCATGTCCCAGCGAAGCTGGGCGTTCCAGCGCTCGTTGAAACGGAAGTTCTTCTGGGCCGATACCGTGGTCCAGCGCAACGGTAGTCCCGTCCCCGTGTTGCGGCCGAGATTGCCGACCCGGTAGTCGCACTGGCTGCGATCAAAGTTCGCGGGGATTACCGCGGGGCATCCGCCCGGAAGTGCGAAGTGCGAAAGGCCGTTGTTTTCACCAGTGAACACTGAGAGGCTCTGGCCTTTGTTGAAGCGGTTTGGTCCAAGGTCGTCCCAGCCCTCGCGAATCCCGATCCTGCTCACGGCGTCAGGACGCTGAGCACCAGCGTAACCGGGATAGTAATTGTACGGGCTGTTCGTGTACGTGAAGTTGAGCGGGTTGCCGCTCTGAAGGGTCTGGATGACCGAGATTTCGAGACCACCCAGGACGTATTTTGTCCAGCCTGAGTTCGCCCAGCGCTTGCCGAGGCCGAATGGCAGTTCGTAGTTCACAAGGCCGTTGTAAACGTGCTTGCGATCGTAACCGGCGCGTGCTTTTTCCAGACTGCGATTCTGGATTGGAGCGACGCCCGCGCCATCGTTGTCGTTGTCCTGCGAGTTGATCGCCTTCGACCATGTGTAGAACGTAGAGAAGAACAGCCCGTGCGAGTAGCGCTTCTCCAGCTTTACAGTTCCCCCGTGATAAGTGGAATGCCCCATGTTGGAGCGGAAGCGAATATCTCCGAAGTGAGGATATGGGCGGAAGTTCTGGGCAACTCCACGAACAGCATTCTGCTGTGCCACATTGCCGGCGAAGTAGTCGATCGGGAACGTGTTGACATTCCACCGCTCGACCAGCCCCACGCCGGCGGAGCCCTGATAGCTGAACTCCAGCAGATAGTTGCGGGCAAATTCATACTGGGCACTGGAGTTCCAGTTCATGGTGTACGGATTCCGGAGATTCGGATCCCACCACTCCGCGGTGCGTGAACCGTAGTTGTTGCCAAAGAATGGCGAGGTGAGGTTCGGCCGAATGTTGAAGTTGATCGGTGGAACGCCCTGGCTGAGACGCAGGATTGGCTGCGGAATGCCGGGCCCCGCCTCCAGATTAGCGGTTGCAGTGTACTCCTCAAACTGTCCACGCTGCTGCGGAATGCGCACATCGAGTGTGTAGATGCCGAACCCGCCGCGGAACACCCAGCGTTCCAGCGGATGCCAGGAGAGTCCGACGCGGGGCTGAAAGTTATTGTTGTCGCGTTTGGAGAGTGCTCCTGTCGGGTGGATGAACCCGCCCATCCGGCCGGTGAGGTCATCGATCGCGGTCGGGTCGAAGTTCGTCATAAAGTTGTTTGCGGTGCTGAACGGGCTTTCGTTGGTATAGCGGACGCCGATGTATGCCGTCAGGCGCGGAGTGATCTTCCAGTCATCCTCAAAGTATAAGCTGTGTATGCTGGAGCGGGGTAGCCAGCGTGTAAGCTCCGCATCGAAGGTGG
>DASQEG010000594.1:0-2493 GCA_035633775.1 Bryobacteraceae bacterium | reverse complement strand
CGCGTCACCGTACCCGTCGCGTGAGATCAGGACCTGCAGGTATTGAGGGAAGGGACGCAGCAACTGCCGGCGCTGCACAGTCGGGAAACTGAGATTTCCCGAAGTGATCTTCCCGTAGAACGGATTGGGTACCTGGTCAAGAAGGCTTTGCCCAAGAGCAAGGTGCGCCGATCGTTCTGGTTGTACAAGCGGTTCTGCGCTACGTGGGTGATGCGGTTGCCAACGTAACCCGCCTGCACCAGCAGGTTCGCAGCGATCATGTGCTGAATGTTGAAGGTCCAGTTCGACACGATCGGCAGCGGGTGATTGCGATTGAACGTGCGGAGATTCTGCCCGGCAAACGTGCTTTCGCGATTCGGCTGCGGCAGCCCGGCGGCGAACGGGTTCGACCAGCTACCGCCCTCGGGCGGGGTGTTGGCGAATGGACTCGGAGCGCCGAGGCTTCCTTCGAAAAGCGTGAACAGCCCGTTACCCCAGTCCGACACACCGGCGTTGAGCGTATCTGTCGCGGCGTAGAAATATCCGCCACTGGCGCGCAATGCCCTCTTCGCCCCCAAACCGATAGGCAAGCCCGACCCGCGGGGCAAAGTTTTTCGTGCGGGAGTCTGTCTGGTACTCGCCCGGCTTCAGGAAACGGAAGGTACCCTTCGCGCCCGTGACGGGTTGGATGCCATCGAAATCGAAGTGGCCTATGCGGCCCCACTTCTCGGCCCATGGCTGTGTGTATTCATAACGCAGTCCGAAGATCGCCGTCAGATTGCGAGTGATCTGGACGTCGTCCTGAATGTAGAAGCCGAAATCGCGGTAAAGCGACAGTGCCGGGTCGAAGCTGAGCCGGTCAGATACCGAATACGCCAAGCAGAAAGCTGGCAAAACCGTGGCCGCCTGTTGAACTGCGCGCGAGCGGATCGGGGCCCTGTGTATAGTGCCTGTCGAAGAAGTAAGCTCCAGCGGGGCTGTTCGTGCTGAAGGTATCTAACCGGAGCTGCTGTGTTTCAGCACCGATCTTGAACTTCTGGCGTCCCCGCAGATAGGTCACCTGGTACTGGAGGTGCCATGTGTCCTGCGGTGTCTCGCTCTTATTGGCGCCGTTCAGGCCGCTCACTTCGGCCGAGCTTCCGCTGGTGACCGACAGGCCAGTACGTACTTTGTACTGCGCCACGCTGATGTTGGGGAACGTGTTGTAGCCGATCGCCCGATTGACACTGTCCGGTTGACGGGATGCGATTACCCGGAAATGCATCGCGAATGACGCGGGTCGGGTTGTCAGGGTCGGCCCGGGTCGTGGTCGGATCATAGATGATGATCGGCTGGCCCGCCGAATCGACAGTACTGCTGAAGTCACCCGCGCGCTGGGCCGCTGTCGGAACAGTGTTAAGCGACTGAATCGGGCTGCTCTGCCGGTTCCCGCTCATAATTGGCAAAGAAAAACGTACGGTTCCGTTTGATCGGTCCGCCGAGAGAAGCGCCATACTCATTCCGCCGAAAGACACCTCGCGGTACACCACTTCGGTTGTTGGTCCACGAGTTCGCGTTCAGAATGTCATTCCGCAGGTACTCGTACATGGATCCGTGAAACTCATTTGTGCCGGACTTCGTAACGATGTTCACGACGCCCCCAGCGGCGCGTCCGAACTCTGCCGAGTAGGTCGCAGTGTCGACGCGATACTCGGCTACCGCTTCCATCGGGATTGTGAAAGCACTCTTGGAGTTCACGGTCGAACGGCTTTCGCCGCCGTCGGTGAGAATTCCGTTGTCACGCGCCAGCCCGCCGCTCATCTTGGCGTTTGTGGCATCGCCGTTGGCCTCTCCACCCGTGGGAGTCACGCCAGGCAGCAGTGACACCAGCTGAAGCACGTTGCGGCCGATGAGCGGAAGGACGTTGATCGTGGACGTCTGCATCACCTTTCCCAGTGCTGTCGTCTGCGCCTCCAACTGGACCGCCGTTGCACTCACTTTGAGGGCTTCTGTCACAGCACCGATCTCAAGCGTCACGTCGATGGTGGCGGTCAGTCCAGCACCGAGCGAACTGTCGCTAATCATCGCCGGCCGGAAGCCCTGATGCTCGACCCGGAGTTCGTACGTGCCTGGGTTGAGAGGCGTCAGGTAGTAGATCCCCGCGTTGTTTGTCATCGTTTTCGTGGCGATGTTCGTGGCGACGTTTCGAATCGCCACTGCGGCTCCGACAATGATCGAACCCGACCTGTCAAGTCGTGCAGTAACGCTGGCGCGCTCACCGTGGGCGAAAACGAGCGAGGGGCAAAGGACTGCGGCAGACAGCAGCGACAAGCGCAGCATTCCAGAACCTCTCCTGATGTGGATCAACACCGGCCTCGTTCAGCCCGGCTGACAGGGGGGCAGTCTATCACGGCTCGGAGACCTATCGGACGGATGGAGCTACCGGAGGAACTCGGTTGTGCGGTGAGGGAAGTTCCAGCGCAGCCCGGCGCGCCAGAGCCGGGGTGCGCCAATCAGGGGCACGGGCGTGAAGCC
>DASQEG010000593.1:0-3386 GCA_035633775.1 Bryobacteraceae bacterium | reverse complement strand
AGTAAACGTCAGCCGGTGTCAGGTTGCTCAGGCTCTCGTGATAGCGCTGGTGATTGTAGTGCGTCACGAAGCTCCCGATCTGCGCCTCCAGCTCACCGGGCAGGAAGTAGTTCTCCAGCAGGATCCGGTTCTTGAGCGTCTGGTGCCAGCGCTCGATCTTGCCCTGCGTCATCGGATGGTAGGGTGCCCCACGCACATGGGTCATGCTCTTCGCCTCCAGCCAGGAGGCCAGATCCGCCGAGATGTAGCTTGAGCCATTGTCCGACAGCAGCCTCGGCCGGTGCAGCACCTCAACCTGCTCAAGGCCAGAGGCTTGCAGCGCCAGGTCCAACGTGGCGGTCACGTCTTCTGCCTTCATGGTGGAGCACAGCTTCCAAGCAAGGATGTAGCGCGAGAAGTCGTCGAGCACGGTCGAGAGATAAAACCAGCCCCAGCCGATCACCTTGAGATACGTGAAGTCCGTCTGCCAGAGCTGGTGGGGTGCCGTCGTCTTGTCCTTGAACTCGTCAGAGGCCCTCATGACGATGAACGCCGGACTGGCGATCAGGTCCTGGGCCTTGAGCAGGCGGTAGACGGAAGCCTCTGACACAAAGTAGCTCCGCGTATCGGTGAAGCGCACTGCCAGCTCCCGCGGCGACAGCTCCGGCTCTTCCAGAGCAAACTGGATGATCTGCTCGCGTATGGCATCCGGGATGCGGTTCCAGACCCGCTTGGGGCTGGGTCGGCGATCCTCCAGAGCCTCTGGGCCGCCGGTCTGGTAGAGATCGTACCACCGGTAGAAGGTCGCCCGTGGAATGCCGATCCTGTCCAGGGTCTCGCGCACGGACAGGTGGGACTGCTCGACCAGGCGGATGATCTCGATCTTCTCGGAGGCCGGATACCTCATGCGCCGTCCTCCCCATCCCCGATCATGCTTTTTTTGAGCAGGCGGTTCTCGAGGGTGAGATCAGCCACCACCTCCTTGAGGGCCGTGGCCTCGCGGCGCAGGCCCTTCACCTCGTCGGAGGTGGCCTCCCGGGCGGTGTCGCCCAACAGCCGCTTCTTGCCGGCTTCCAGGAAGTCCTTGGACCAGCGGTAGTACACGTTGGGCGGAATGCCCTCCCGCCGGCAGAGCTCGGCAATGCTGTCCTCGCCGCGTAGGCCCTCCAGCACGATGCGGATCTTCTCCTCAGCAGAGTAGTGCTTGCGGGTGGCCCGGCGGATGTCCTTCACCACCTGCTCAGCGGGCTCTTTGGTTGGACCTGGTTTCTGTCTCATCATCTCTTCCTCAAGAGCTACGATGAACCAGAACCTCTCCCTTCTTCAACTCACCCGATCTGTCTCATGAGTGCTGACGGCGGACAGAGCAAAAGAAAACCCGGTGTCACCACCGGGGTTTCCTCGACCAATCGGATTGAGCCGATTAGAAGTCGCGCTGGATGCGCAGGCGGCCTTCCCAGCCGTTGTCGTCATCATCCCCGAAGACGTTCACGGTGGCACCGCGCTGGTCGACATTGGCGTAGATGACTTCCACACCGATATCGAGACCGGAAACCGGCTGCCAGAACACGTTCGCGCCAACGCGGATTTCGCGGAAGTCGGAAAAGGTCGTGAATGGCGAGCGGCTATCCGAGTCGAGATAGGAAGCGAACACGTTCGAACGGATCTCCGGGGTCCAGTAGTGGCGCAGACCGCCAGCAATCGACCAGGCGCGGGTCTTGTCGAGATCCCCGGTGACCGGATCGATCGTAGCGTCCGCAAGGCCGCCAGTGAAGCCCTGGAAGGCTGCGAACGGGGTGATTATTGTACCCGAGTTGCCGCCGTCCAGGTAGGCGGGAGCACCATCGGCATAGGTGGCAGCGAACCAGAGAGCGTCGCCAGCGCCGAGCATCGGCAGGTTTACACCCAAATAGCCTGCGATTGCGAAGCCGTACTCGTTGTCCGGGATCGTGCCGACGAGCGCATCAGGAAGGACCGCAGGCAGGTTGCCAGCCGTCGGGCCCGTTCCGAGAACGACACTGCGGATCTGGTGGACAGCACCCGAGAGCTGAGCCGTACCCCAGGTGGCGGTGTACTTCACGTTGCCGACCAGGTCAGGCAGGCGCTGACCGGCGTAAGGAATGTCACCGCCAGCCACAAACAGACCTGTAGCCGGATCCACAAAGCCCGGGTTCAGGAGGCCGCGGCGGCGGTCAAGGCCGTCTTCGATCGAGATCGTGGCCGAGAAGCCGTTGCCGAACGTGAAGGTATAGGCGAGCAGGTCCACGTCAGGAGCGTCGTCGAAGCGCAGCGTGCCCATGTGATCGGTCGGCAGGTCGCCGTTCGAGAAGAACGAGGTCACGCGACCGGCTGTGAGGCCGCCGAACTGGATGAACGCCTGGGCGAGGTCGGTATCCGTGACGATGCCGCCCTCACGGCCGAAGGGCGTGCCTGAGGAGCGGGTGATCTCGAAGCGG
Organism: Bryobacteraceae bacterium; assembly: GCA_035633775.1. Lineage (GTDB taxonomy): Bacteria > Acidobacteriota > Terriglobia > Bryobacterales > Bryobacteraceae > JAWXCM01. The sequence continues at coordinate 951 of DASQEG010000593.1, read as the reverse complement.
ACGAGCGCGCGCAGGGTGCCGTAGGCGGTCTCGGTGCGGGCGTCGGCCTGGATGCGGCCACGGGCGCGGAAGCCGATGGCGTCCTCAGAGCGGGCGATCGGCTCGCCGTAAACGTAGTCGGCGCGAACGCGGCCACCGATGCGCAGGCAGGTTTCCGTGCCCGGGATGTAGAAGAAGCCTTCACCGTTGGCGGAGCAGACGCGGACGTATTCGACAGCAACCGCCTTCTTGGCGGGAAGGTCGGCAGCCTGAGCCCCAGCAATGGCGGCAAGACCCGCAGCCGATCCGAGGAGAAGGCTCTTAACGAGCTTCATGAGTTTGTCTCCAAATTCTTTGGAGCTTGTATCCTAGCCCCTGTACGAACTTGACAATACTGACAGAGGGGCCTGAGGCAATCGCGCTGAGCGCCGGCTTTGGGCAAGAATTGCGCTCTTTGCCCAAAAAGCGGTCATTCCAGGCGTTCGGAAGCAATTCTTCCGTCGGGTGTGCCAGATTTTCAACACTCCCAAGCCGAGACTGCAGGGTCTAGACTCGATGTACCCTGCGGAGTGCTCAGGAGTAGAGCTGTCAGTCGCCAACTCGGAAATGCCGAACAGGATTGCGGCCGTGCTTCACTGAGGGGAAAGAAGGCAAGCCAGACGTCATCAGCGTGTTCGAAGCCTGATGCTTCAGGCCATACGTTCCATCACCCTTTGCACCTGAAAGGCGCTCCACTCGCCCCCCCGTGCCGCCTTGATGCCCCTGGCGTTCAGACCAGCTGCGATCTGCCGGAGAGTCACAGCACCAGAAGCCCTCAACTCTTCTATAACGGGAGCTAGGTCAGAAGCACGGCTCCTAGCCTGTGCTTGGCGCGTCGCGAGGCTGGCGGCATGGCCCTTCGTGCCGCCGCCAGACAGGTTGCCGCGGTTTCCCCCGAGCTTCTTCCCCTTGGCCTTGGCAGCGGCAAGGCCC
>DASQEG010000592.1:0-1869 GCA_035633775.1 Bryobacteraceae bacterium | reverse complement strand
GGCCTGGTGAGATGATAACGGGCTCGCCGGTAATCGGTATTCAGAGCGGCCGCATAGAGCTGAATCTCGCCCCTGTCGATCGCCTCCAGAACGGCGTGGCGAGGAACCCACTTCCACCTGACGGTGACCCCAGCTTCGCTGGCAGCGCGGTTGACAACGTCGACTGCAAATCCGCCAGGCTGGCCATTTGAGTCCCTGTAAAAGAGCGGTGGAAAATCGGTATATCCGCTCGTAATTTCGTCCGCAGCCCCGCCCGCCGACGGAATGATGACAACACCAAGAAACAGTGCGGCAAGGTAGCGGACATGGATGTCCATGTCTTCGGATCAGCGTATCACGGGCTAGTACGGAAGTTTATAACCGTACTACGAGCGCAATCGCGGCTCCGAAGCTCTCAAACGAGAATGGCGAACGTGCTTTCCGCCCTTTGAACGGGCCGGTAAAGCGTATCCCGCTCGTGAGGCTCGCGCCCGGCCTCCCGAATGAGACGAAGCAACTCTGACCGCTGCAGACTCTGGCTGGTGCTCGCTCCCGCGTCGTGATAGATTCGCTCCTCAACGACGGTGCCGTCGAGATCATCGGCACCGAAACGCTGGGCAATTTGAGCGATTCGCGGTGTCATCATGACCCAATACGCCTTAATGTGATCAATATTGTCCAGCAGCAGCCGCGCAACCGCGATATTGCGGATGTCATCGAAGCCCGTGGTCGTCGCCAGGTGTTGGAGCGGGGTATTGTCCGGGTGAAAGGCCAGCGGGATAAAGGTCTGAAAGCCGCCCGTTTCGTCCTGAACTTCGCGCAGTTTCAGAAGGTGGTCGACCCGGTCCTCTTCCGTCTCCAGATGGCCGTAAAGCATGGTGCAGTTGCTCTTCAGTCCCATGCGGTGAGCCTGGCGCGCGACCTCGAGCCACTCGCCGCCATCGATCTTGTGGTCGCAGATGATGCGGCGCACACGCTCGGAAAAGATCTCGGCTCCGCCGCCGGGCAGCGAGTCGACGCCGGCATCCATTAGCCGGCGAATGGTCTCGGCAATGGAAATCTTCGTTCGACGCGCCAGGAACGCGATCTCCACCATCGTGAAGGCCTTCAGGTGAACCTGCGGGAATCGCGATTTCAGGCCGCGAAGCATCTCGCAGTACCACTCGAGCGTAAGCTCCGGGTGAAGTCCACCGACAATGTGGAACTCGGTTACGGCCTCGCTGTAGCCTGCGCCCGCACGATGCCAAACTTCATCGAGCGACATCGTGTACGCCCGCGGATCTTTCGCCTTCTTCCCGAATGCGCACAGGCGGCAGCTCGCGACGCAGACGTCCGTCGGGTTGATGTGCCGATTCACGTTGAACCACGTCACGTTCCCATGCAGCCGCTCCCGGACGACGTTGGCCAGGTAGCCGACTGAAAGCAGGTCCGGCGTGCGATACAGCAGCACACCATCGGCGAAACCGAGCCTTTCGCCGGCCGTCACCTTTTCAAAGATGGGATGGAGGCGGTGATCGTCAACGATGGGCTGCAGATTCATGGGATATCAGATGACACTGCGGACAAACAAGATGTCGGCGGTCCAAAAAAGGCAGAATAGCACGCTGACCCAGCCGTTAGCCGTGAAGAACGCCGCGTTGACACGCGAGAGATCCCCGGGACGCACGAGGCTATGCTCCCAAACCAGCAATGCGGCTGCCGCACCTGTCCCCGCCACACTGAGCCATCCAAGCTCAAACAGCTGAACCAGCCAGAACAGGCAAAGCACCATGCTGACGTGCATGGCGCGGGCGACCTGCAGGGCCGCGGGGATCCCGAGTGATCGCGGAATGCTGAACAGCCCCTCCCGCCGATCGAAGGCGAAGTCCTGACAGGAGTAAATGATGTCCA
>DASQEG010000591.1:0-12658 GCA_035633775.1 Bryobacteraceae bacterium | reverse complement strand
ATTGCGGCGAGCACCGAGATCCTGCTCCTTCTCTTGCTCCTGTCGAGGTTTGCTATGCCCGCACTGGTTGACATCCTGCTGGTAGAAGATAACCCAGCCGACGTCCGGCTGGCGCAGGAGACCCTGCATATTTACAAGTTGCAGAACGTGCTGCATGTAGTCAACAACGGACGCGATGCACTCCGGTACCTTAGGGGCGAAGGTCCCTTCTGTGCGCGGCGCATGCCTGACTTACTCATGCTGGACCTGAATCTTCCAGTGATGGACGGAGTCGAAGTCCTGGAAGAGCTCGCCGGCGATCTCCAGCTGAAAGAGCTGCCTGTTGTCATTCTCGCCAGCACTCGGCTGGATGAGAAACTACTGCGCCGATACAATATCTCCACCGATTGTTTCATCTTAAAGCCGCTCACTCTGGAGCGGTATCTGGATGCCATCCGTTGTTTCCCGCAGTTCGGCTTGTCGATCGTCAGAGTCGCCGAAGCTTAGCTGGCGAATGCATTAACCTGCGCCGACGCACACACCGTGAAGAGGCGTGCCGAGAGCATTCGACATCCAGCACAGCGGTCGCTGAAGAAGGCTGAAACTGTTGAAAGCACCCGACCTGGACATACCTGCGTCTGCTCCGACCCGGTTCTCTGCCGTTCAGCCTCGTCTCGGAACCATTCAAATCCTTTTTGAGCAACGGTTCGAATCGGTGCGTCTACAATGAAGAATTGTCATCCCCTATGGCGCAGCGAAGGTCATCCCTTGCCGCAACCCTGATTCGCGCCAAGCGTCGGACGCGCGAGATCTCCATGATCCTTAAGGGTGTTGTCTCCACCGATCACCCGGTGATGGCGCATCTGATTCCAATTCGGCGCTGCAATCTGGAATGTGAGTACTGCAACGAATACGATGACTTCTCGAAGCCGGTCCCGCTGACGACCCTGTTCGGCCGGATAGACCGCCTTGCGCACCTGGGCACGACAATCGTGACACTGAGCGGTGGAGAACCGCTGCTGCATCCCGAACTCGACGACGTGATCCGGCGCATCCGTCAGCGCGGCATGATCGCGGGCCTGATCACGAACGGCTATCTTCTGGTCCCGGACCGTATCAAACGGCTGAACTCGGCAGGACTGGATCACATGCAGATCTCGATCGACAATGTGATGCCCGACGAGGTCTCGAAGAAGAGCCTGAAAGTTCTCGACCGCAAACTGCAGATGCTGGCTGAACACGCCGAGTTCCACGTCAACATCAACTCGGTGCTCGGCGGCGGTGTGAAGGATCCTGAAGACGCACTGGTCGTGAGCCGCCGTGCTCTCGAGCTTGGGTTTACGTCCACCGTGGGCATCATCCACGATGGGCAGGGGCAGCTAAAACCACTGGCCGAAACCGAGCGCAACATCTACCTCAACATCCGCCGGCTGGAAAAGAAGAGTTACTCTCGGCTGAACTGGTTCCAGAAAGATATTGCGTGGGGCCGCGAGCACAACTGGCGCTGCCGTGCCGGCGCCAGGTACCTCTACATCTGCGAGGACGGCCTGGTGCATTACTGCTCGCAACAGCGCGGGTATCCGGGCAAACCGCTGGCTGAGTACACTGTCGACGACGTTCGTCGCGAGTACAACACCGAGAAGGGATGCGCGCCCCTCTGCACAGTGTCGTGCGTTCACCAGATCTCGTACTTCGACTCCTGGCGGAATCCACAGACATCGAAGGGCCCCGAACCCGTGGAAACAGGCGCGCAAGCGCGATTGGTACAGATCTCGTCCTCCAACAAACACTAGAACCGCATGCGACGACGCGACGCGCTACTGCCGCTGCTTGGCGCACCGGCGTTCGTGCGCAGCGAGTCCGTGCGGCCACAGGCTGCACAGGGCGTGCTAATCGGTGACGTTGTACCCGGCCGGGCGCTGGTCTGGTCCCGGTCCGATCGTCCCGCACGGATGATCGTCGAGCATTCGACGACCGAGAGCTTTCGAAATCCACAACGAATTATTGGTGGTCATGCCATTGATGCCACCGACTTCACCGCCCGCCTTGACCTGACCGGACTCCCGCCGGATCAGCAGATCTTTTGCCGCGTCTTGTTTCGCAGCCTTGACGATGACCGGACGCTGAGCGAGCCCGTAAACGCGCGTTTCCGCACGCCTCCTTCCAACCGTCGTACCGTCCGGTTTCTCTGGACGGGCGATACGGTGGGCCAGGGCTGGGGGATCAATCCGGATCTCGGCGGCATGCGCGCCTATGAGGCGATGCGGCGGCGCAAGCCTGATTTCTTCCTGCATTCCGGCGATCAGATCTACGCCGACCAGCCTGTCTTAGCTGAAGTGAAACTGCCCGGGGGCGGTCTATGGAAGAACGTGGTCACTGAAGCAAAGAGCAAGGTGGCCGAAACGCTGGACGAGTTTCGGGGCAATTATCTGTATAACCTTCTCGATGAGAACGTCCGCCGGTTCAACGCCGAAGTGCCTCAAGTCTGGCAGTGGGATGACCATGAGGTCCTGAACAACTGGTCGCCAGGAAAGGACCTTACAGCATTTCCTGCCTATCGCGACAAGCGACTCGCGTTGCTGGTAGCGCGAGGTACACGCGCCTTTCTCGAGTATGCGCCGATGCGGTTTTCCGATGCGGAGACCGAGCGCGTTTACCGGCACATTCCTTACGGGCCGTTGCTCGACGTGTTCGTGGTGGACATGCGCAGCTACCGCGGGCCCAACTCCCCCAACCGCCAGACCACAGCGAAGGACAGTACAACTTATCTCGGCCGCCGTCAACTGGAGTGGCTGCGCCGAGGACTGCAACGGTCGAAAGCCCTGTGGAAGATCGTTGCTGCCGATATGCCGCTGGGTTTGATCGTTGATGATGGGAAGAATGCAGCAGGCGAGCCGTTATTCGAAAACAGCGCCAATGGGGATGGTCCGCCGCTCGGCCGCGAATTGGAGATCGCAGAACTGCTGCGCTCCATGCGCCGCGACAAAGTGTGGAACGTGGTCTGGCTCACCGCCGATACGCATTACACGGCGGCGCACTTCTACAATCCGTTGAAGGCCCGCTTCACCGACTTCGATGCGTTCTGGGAATTCGTGAGCGGTCCCATTCACGCCGGCACCTTCGGTCCAAATGCTCTTGATGACACGTTCGGGATCGACGTGATGTTTCAGAAGCACGCACCGAAGGATCACGGGAACCAGCCTCCCTCGGCCGGTTTGCAGTTCTTTGGGGAGGTGGAGATCGACGGCAGGTCGGCCGAAATGATCGTCCGGCTGCTGGATTCGTCGAACTCCGTCCTCTACGAGAAGCGCCTCGCCCCGCGTGCCGTTTAGCCCTTCAGATATTTATTGAAGTGGTCCAGCGTGCGCTGCCACGACAGCTTTGCCGCTGCTTCGTTGTACCTCGGCGTGGTGTCGTTGTGGAACCCATGGTTCGTGCCTTCGTAGATGTGCGCAGTGTAGTTCGCCTTATTAGCCTTCAGCGCCTCTTCGTAGGCGGGCCAGCCGGCATTCACGCGCTCATCGAGCGAAGCATACTGCAACAGCATCGCCGCTTTGATCTTTGGGACGTCCTCAGCCTTGGGCTGTCCGCCGTAATAGGGAACGGCTGCAGCCAGGTCTGCACCGAGTCGAACGGCGAGCATGTTTGCAATCGCTCCGCCGAAGCAGAACCCGACAGCGCCCAACTTACCGGTCGAGTCGGGGCGTGCCTTTAGCCACCTCGCAGCAGCCACGAAGTCCTCGCTCATTTTCTCGCGATCGACCTTCCGGAAAAGTTCCCCGCCCTTTTCGTTGTCGCCGGGATACCCACCGACGCTCGTTAACCCATCTGGAGCAAACGCGAGGAAATTGGCCGTTGCAAGGCGCCGGGCTACGTCCTCGATATACGGGTTTAGTCCGCGATTCTCGTGGATGACCAGCACAGCGGGCCATTTCGACCCTTTCGCCGGGCGAGCGAGATAGCCTTTGATGGTTCCATTTCCCTGCGGCGAGTCGACGGTGACCTGCTCGGTCCGGATCCGTGGATCGTCTTTCGGTATCTGCTGGGCCCACGCGTAGTTTGGCCGCAGGCTCTCCCACAACGCTGCCGCGGTCACGCCTCCGGTGGCGAAGCGTTTTGACCCGTCCAGAAAGGCCCGGCGGTCAATGTCACCGTGCACGTACCGGTCGAAAAGTTCAAGAAGTTCCTGGGGGAAGTCGGACGCCTGTTTGCGCTCCATGTCGGGCGAGCATACCACACCTGACCGTCAATCCTCGGGATGTTCTGCTTCTGGGCCGGTCGCAGCTACATTGCAGTTGGCGGGGCACAACGGTAGCGGAGTGCCGCAGTTCTCATGTCACAGCGGTCCTGCGGGGACAGATCCGCGGTCGACTGCCCCCGTAAGTTACAGGATCTTCTGGTTAGTCCAACAGTTGCACGCCAAGGTACAAGCTGCCAAACAGAACAATGGAAGTTACTGCGACAGCGGCGTAGCGAATGTAGCGCTCCGTCTTCGTGCTGGTCGCAGCGTCGTCTTTCTTCATCGTGTCATCGAGGCTGTCAAACATGGAAAGGACCTCCCTGCGGACGTTTCCGCCCCGATTGTAAATCCGAAGTTACAAAATTGGAAGAGTTTTCTTTAGGACTTTCGGTCTAAACACCACCTAGCCGTGTAGCCCCATCCGCTCCAGCTTGCGGTAAAGCGTCTTTCTTTCGATCCCGAGGATCTTCGCTGCACGGCTCTTGTTCCCTCCGGCAGCTACCAGCACCTTTCGAATCTGCTCGGCTTCCGTGTCGGCCAACGTCTCGCCGGTGGATTCGTGGGGCTCGCCGGTGACATTCAACGCACCGCGCACGGCGGTTTCGTCGATTCTGGCGCCGTGAGCGAGAATGCACAGCCGCTCTATGAGATGCTGCAGCTGACGAACATTGCCTGGCCAGGCGTAGTCCTCCAGCGCTCGAAGTCCAGACTCGGTGAGACGAGCTGATGTGCCAAAACGTTGGTTGGATCGTTCGATAAAGTGGTGCGCCAGCAGTGCAACATCACCTCGCCGGTCGCGCAGCGGAGGAACCCTGATCGGGACGGTGGCGACGCGGTACCAAAGGTCCTCGCGGAACTTCCCCTCCGCGATCCGCGCCTGAAGGTCTTTATTCGTTGCCGCAACGACGCGCACGTCGACCTGCCGGGAGCGTGTTGATCCAACCGGCCGTATCTCACGTTCCTGCAAAAATCGCAGAAGTTTAAGCTGAAACGCCGTGTCAATTTCTCCGATTTCGTCCAGAAATACCGTACCCTGGTGAGCCGCTTCGAGGTAACCCGTGCGGTCGCGGTCGGATCCGGTATAGGCGCCCCGAACCGCTCCGAACAGTTCGCTCTCGATCAGGGTTGGCGCGATGGCGCCGCAATCGACGGCAATGAACGGACCGGAGGCTCGCGGGCTGTAGCGATGAATCATACGAGCGATCAGCTCTTTTCCTGTACCGGTTTCGCCTTCGATCAGCACGGTCACATTCGCGGGTGCGACTCGCGAGATCTGCTTGTAGATCTCGACCATGTTCGGCGAGACGGCGATCATCTCCGATTCCGGAACGTCGTCGATGGACGCGTCTTCATCGTCATCGTCGGCTTCCGGCTGCAGGCTGGCCTCGGCACGCCGAATCACTTCCAGCAGGCCGTCGAGTTCGAAAGGCTTCGCAATGTAATCGAAGGCGCCGCCGGCGGTTGCCCGCATCACCGTCTCGACGGTGCCGCGGCCGGTCATGAGGATCACTGCACAGTCCGGATGAGCTGCTTTCGCCGCCGCGAGCACATCGAGCCCGGTGCGCTCGTCAAGGTAGATATCGGAAAGGACAATGTCGTAGCCGCGCGCCTGCAACCTGGCCAGTGCCTCTCTGGTGCTGCTTACAGCCTCGACATCAAAGCCTTCGAGTTCGAGAAACGTTGTTACGGTGCTACGTACCGAGTTGTCATCTTCAACTACAAGGACGCGGGCCAAAAACCTACCTCACTTTAGCGGGAGACCGCAGCGGCGGCGGGCAGAACCATCGTAAAACAGGAGCCCTGCCCCGGAGCGCTGGTCACCTCCATGCGGCCGCCGTGATGCGCGACAATCTGCTGCACGAGAGACAATCCAATACCGGTCCCTGCTTCTCCGGAGACTTCTGCGCGCCTGGTGCGGTAGAACTTCCGGCCGAGATTTTTCAGCTCCTTTTCGTCCATGCCCATTCCCTGGTCGGCAACGGAGAAGCGCAATTCGCGCCCGTCCATCGTGGCTGAGATGACGACCGACGTGTCGGAGGGCGAGTACTTGATCGCGTTCGTCAGCAGGTTGTAGACTGCGTACTCCAGCAGTTCGCGGTCGCCGGTCAGGATGACTGGTTCGAGAACTCCCTGGCGCAATGTGATGCTCTTGCGCTCGGCCAGGGGCAGCGCGCGACCGTGACAGACCTCTGCTACGTCAGCGATGCTGAACGGCTCGATTCGCAGTTCCATCTGGCCGTCCGTAAGGCGCTCGATGTCCAGGAAGGTTTGAATCATCTTTCCCAGGCGTTTGCTCTCTGCGTTGATCGTGGACACCATTTGCTTGCGCTTGTCCTCACTCAACGCATAGCGGCCCATGAGTTCGCTGGAGCCCTGGATGGCGGTCAAGGGAGATCGCATTTCGTGTGTCACAAAATGAATGGCCTGCTGGTAACGGAGCTTGTCGGACTCCGCCTGCTGCCACTTTCGACGAACGACGAAGTGCTGCCAGGAAGCTGCAGTCACTGCGGGCAGCCATGCCGACCATACGGTGCTGAGGTACGGCAGGATGCGTCCGCTACTGAATGCGACGTGCGGCACGAGGTGTGCAATTAGCAGGAGCGCGGCGGCCGCCGCATAAGCGATCCAACCTGAAAGCGCCCCGAAGATGATGGCCGCCGCGACGGCGAACGCCGTGCACAGCAGGAGGGATACCGACAGGGGTACGGTCTCGAGAAACTGCCGGTTTGCAATTGTTTCGAAAGCCTGCGCGTGAATCTCAACTCCCGCCATGCTGCGGTCGAGAGGCGTAATCAGCCGATCGCGAGCAGCGGACTGTGCGACGACACCGACAAATACCGCTTTGGCGGCGAAGTCGCTTTTGTCGAACTTGTCACTGATCACCTGGACGACGGGAACGACAGGAACGCCCTCACGGTAACGAATGAACATCGTACGGCCGCCCAGGCGCCGCGCGGGGATAATCGTATCCCCAAACTCCACCGCGTCGGTAGTCTCAGTAAAGGAGTTGACCTGCGCCCGCAGCCGCGCCACCTCGAGGGCCATGGCCCAGCGCCGCTCGCGTGCTGCTGCAATCTCAAGCGGCAGCACCCGGCTCACCGGGTCGGGTGCTGCGTGCACGTGGCCGAGCGCCATGGCAAAGGGCCGGAATGCCGGTGCCGGATTGACCCAGGTTTGCGTTGAAGGTGCAAGCTCGGTGGCCAGTACGAGGTTCGGGATGCGTTTCAGCGCTGTAGCGAGACGACCATCTTCCACCGGATCACCGGTATCGGCCAGCGTAACGTCGATTGCTACTGCCGCTGGGCCGGCCTCGAGAATGCGTTCGAGCGCCGCTGCCAGCGTCGTTCGCAGTCGGCGTTCTCCTCCGACAACCCCCAGCGACTCCTCGTCAAATGCGAGCACCACCGACGCAGGCGCACGGGATGTCGGAGGATGTATGCGGGACATCCAGTCATACGCGTCCCGGTCCATGCGTACTGCCAGCGTGGTCCACCCGGCGACCAGAGCAACAGCAAGAGATGCGCACACCACGCCGGCATAGCCCCAGGTGAATCTTGGCTGCCGGCGAGGCTTCATGCTGCGGGTGGGACGATCCTACCTGCGGTCGGACTGCAGAGCCCGTTCGATCACGTCCGCGTCTCGCGGCAGTTTAGCGCTCAGCACTTTGCTGCCCGACTCGGTGACCACGACCATATCCTCAATGCGGACGCCTATGCCTTCTTCCGGCAGGTAAAGGCCGGGCTCGACGGTGATGACCATCCCAGGTCCAAGCGGCCGCGCCGCTTCGAAGGCATCGTGCACATCGAGCCCGACGTGGTGGCCGATGCCATGGGTGAAAAACTTCGCGACACCGTGCTTTTCGAAGTAGTCGAGAGCGACCTTATGCAGTCCCACTTTGTTGTCGCGCCCGCCGAGCAGAATGCCGGGCCTGACCGCATCGATGACTGCCTGCTGGGCTCCGAGCACGAGGTTGTAGATCTCGCGCTGCCGCTTAGACCATTTACCGTCAACGGGCACAGTTCTCGTCAGATCGGAGGCGTACATCGAACACTCCGGCCCCGCGTCCACGAGCAGAACCTCACCGGAATCCATGCGCCGGGAGTTCCGGGAGTAGTGCAGGATCGTAGAGTTCGAGCCGGAGCCTGCGATGGGCGCGTACGCGTGACGCTGGCAGCCCATCTCGAAGTATGTGCCGCTGATCGCCGAAGCCACCTGGTACTCAGTTGCACCGGCACGCGTTCGCCTCCAGCCTGCCAAATGCGCCTCCACAGCTGCATCCGTCGCGAATTGAATCCAGGCAAGCTCGGCTGGTGATTTCGTCATCCTCAGCCTCGCGAGCAGAGGTGCGGCGCTGCGCATCTCCCGTAATGGTGCTAGGCGCCGGACCGCATCGGACTGCGCGGTTCCGAGCAGGGTGTAGACCGCACGACCTTCCGCCAGCCAGCCAGGCAGTCTGGATTCCAGTGCTTCGGCCGGGGAGACTGACTCGAACCCGAGGCGCTCACGCAGTTGAGGATTGGCGGGATCTGCCTTAGCGCCCGTCCAGATCTCGAGCGCGGGGTCGCGCCGCGGCAGCAGCAGCGCCTCGGATTTTGCTGTCAGGACAAGGATGGCGCCCGGCTCCGTCCACCCGGTCAGGTAGTAAAAGTTCGGTTCCTGGAAGAAGCCGCTGCGAATGTCACCGTGTTCGCCTTCCGTACTGCCGAAGAGAATCAGTACGTGTTCGCCCATCGCTGCGCGCAAAGCCTGGCGACGGTCCCGGTACTCGGAAGCAGGGATGGGCGGCGGAGGAGCGGCTGCAGGAAGGTCCAGAGTCGAGACCAGCAGGAGTAGAGCGGCGTACTTCACTTCAAAGCCTGTTCGATTGCTTTCTCGGCCAGCGGCAGCATGACTTCGTACCCCGCGTCATTGGGATGCAGGCCGTCATAGGTCAGCGCCTGCTTCAGATGGCCGCGCTCGTCAGCCATGGCACCGAAGTAATCAAGATAGATATGTCCCTCGCGCGCCGCATACGCCTTCACCCATGAGTTCAGCGCATTGATCTTTTCCGGTGGGCGGCGCTGTGTGTGCGGCTTGATGTCGTCCGACACCGGCAGCACCGAGGCGAGGATAACGCGAATGCCGTTGGCCTTAGCCAGCTCAGCCATGGATTGCAGGTTGCCCTGAATATCTTCGAGCGACATCGGCCCCGTATTGCCGGCGATGTCATTCGTTCCGGCAAGGATGACTACAGCCCTGGGTTTGTGCGCGAGCACGTCCGGCCGAAAGCGAATCAGCATCTGAGGTGTCGTTTGGCCGCTGATGCCGCGATTCAGATGACCCTTGGAAGCGAAGTTCTTGCCATAGGTCCGGCCCCATGCGTCCGTGATCGAGTCACCCATGAATACAACATCATGAGCGCCCGGTTTTACCGCCTGGTTATCCGCGCGGTAGCGTGCGAGATTGGGCCAGTCCTGAGGGACACCCTGAGCCATTCCGCTTTGCGTTAGAATCGCCAGAACCGAAATCAGCCCGGCTGCCGTTAGCTTCACCTTTTCGTTATATACCAGGTGACCCGTTTATCCGGCAGCTTGCGCGTAGAGACATGTTACGGAGGCGAATATGAAGGTACTGCTCCTGATTGTATGCACGGCAGTGGTGGCAGCGGCCGAGAACTGGCCACAGTTTCGCGGACCCGGCGCAAGCGGGCTTGCTGTGGGCAAGGTGCCGACGGAATTCACGCCCGGCAGCAAGGCCCAGGTCTGGAAAACACCGGTTCCGTTCGGCCAGTCGTCCCCTTCAATCTGGGGTGATCGCATCTTCCTGACGTCCGGCACCCGCGACGCGAAGGAGCTGACCGTCGCAGCGTTTGACCGGCGCAACGGAAAACAATTGTGGCAGCGTTCGATTCCGGTGCGATCGACTGAGAAGACGCACGAGATGGGCAGCCCTGCAACAGGTACTGTGGCAGCAGACGCAGATCGCATCTACGTGTATTTCGCCTCTGCAGGTCTTTTTAGCTTCTCCCACGACGGCAAGGACCTTTGGTCGTTGCCGCTGCCAACGCCAGGCAAGTGGAACGGAAGTGGTACCTCTCCTGTGCTGGCCGGCCACACCGTCCTGTTAAACCGCGACGACCCGGAGGAGGCCTACCTCCTGGCTGTGGACCGGAGCACGGGCAAGCAGGTTTGGAAGCAGAGCTATGGTGACCCGCTGCGACGGCCGGGAGTGAGCAATACCTCTACGCCGCTGGTAGTTGGCAACGAAGTGCTGGTTCACCGCAGCAACGAGTTGGTAGCGCTGGACGCTGCGACGGGCGTAAGACGCTGGAACGTAAACGTCAATTCAACGGGCGTCAGCACTCCGGTGGTCGCCGGCGATCTCGTGTTCGTCTCAACCTGGAACAATGTCGGCGAGCCTGAACTGCGCAAAGAACTGCCCACGTGGGAGACGCTGATTGGGGGCGACGCCGATGCTGACGGCAAGCTCGCCGTAACCGAGTTGCCGAAGGTGTTCGAAATGGCGCAGCGTCCCGGGTTGGACCTCGCCAGTGCTCAGTTGAACCTGCCCGCTGGCGTAATTCTCGGGGCTGCTGACCGGGACAAGGACGGCAAATTGAGCAAAGAAGAGTTCAATGCTTTCATTGGAGGCATTCGGGCGATGAGCGTGAGGGACCACGGGCTGATTGCTGTCAGGCGTGGAGAGAAGGGCGACCTCACCTCAACCAACATAATCTGGCAGCATTCGCGAAACATCGGGGAGGTGCCGACTCCGCTGGTCGTGAACAACCGCGTGTACATCGTCACGAACGGCGGAGTGGTCACCTGCAATGACGCAAAGACCGGGAAGGTGCTCTACCGCGGGCGCTTGGGCGCGCCCGGCGGCTACTATGCCTCGCCCATCATGGTGGACGGGCACATCTACTTTTCGTCCGGCGACGGCGTGATTACAGTTGTCCGTGAAGGCGACACCCTCGAGGTAGTTTCGAGGAACGACCTTCAGGAGCCGATACACGCCACGCCAGCGGTCGTAAACAACACGATGTACGTTCGCACCGCCGGTCACTTGTACGCCTTTCGAAATCCGGCTCGATAGAGTCCAGCCACCGCAGCGTGTCTTGACCCGGGCGGGAGGCCCGCAAGGTCCGCGCTGTCACTTATGCCTGCAAGCTTAGTATAATTATTCGTAGGACTGAATATTTAATCATGAAAGTGTCTGTCGGGGTAGTGGGGTTCCGCGGCTACAGCGGGGCCGAACTGGTGCGTTTGCTCGAGAGGCACCCGAACGTCGAGCCGGTGCTTATGGAGCATCGCAGTGACTCGTCGTCCGCACCCCTGCCCCGCGGTCGCAAGCGTCATCGCACAATCGGCACGCACACGGACGATGTTCGCAATGCGGGACTGGCGGCGGTGTTCCTCGCGACACCGCATGACGTGGCCATGGAGCTTGCTCCGGCCATGCTCGAGGCGGGCGCCGTCGTGGTTGACCTGAGTGCCGCGTTTCGGCTGCGTACTCCGGAAAACTACAAACGCTGGTACAAGGAAGATCACACGGCGGCGGAGTTGCTGAACACCGCTGTCTACGGCCTGCCGGAGTTTTGTCGCGATCGTGTTCGTGGATCCAAGCTGATAGCGAACCCGGGTTGCTATCCAACGGCCGCTAATTTGGCAGTCGCTCCGCTGGTCGAAGCCGGAGTCCTCGACCGGAGTGCGGGCGTAGTGTGCGACGCGAAGTCCGGAGTGAGCGGCGCCGGTCGCAAGCCGTCGCTGAAGAACTCATTTTGCGAGGTGACGGAGAACTTCTCCGCTTACTCACTCCTCGATCACCGGCACGTTCCGGAGGTGCTGATGAACTCCGGGCTTGACGAAAGCGAGTTCAGCTTCGTGGCGCAGCTGATACCGATCGACCGCGGCATTCTCGAGACAATCCACTTTCGCGGAAAAGAGGGCCTGACGGCGCAAGGTGTCGTAGACGTTTGGGAGCGCCGTTACGCGAACGAACCGTTCATAAGAATCTACGATCCCGGCGTAGTGCCTGACGTTCGAGGTGTGCAGCGCACGAACTACTGCGACCTGGGCGTCCGGTATGACGAGAACACGCGGCGCGGTGTTGTCGTCAGCTGTATCGACAACCTCGGCAAGGGTGCGGCCGGGCAGGCACTGCAAAACATGAACCTGGCTCTGGGTTACGACGAAACGGCAGGGCTGTAAGTTGAAGCTTCTGATTAAGCTCGGCGGAACGTTGCTTGACAGCGACGACTCGCGGACACGCCTGGCATATGAGCTCGCAGAACTCTGCGCCGCCGGTCACGCAGTAGTCGTCGTCCACGGCGGCGGCAAGCAGATGACGCGCTTCCTCGCGGAGCGTGGCGTGGAGAGCCGGTTTGTGAACGGATTGCGTGTTACGTCCCCTGACGTGATCGACGCCGTGCTGAAGGTCTTCGCAGGCACTCTGAACCAT